>JALSLF010000151.1 GCA_026988445.1 Bacteroidales bacterium | reverse complement strand
GTATTGGTTTGCACAATATTAATAGTTCCTCCACTCATGGTGAAGAGTGCTCCGGGGTCATCAATACGGAAACAATAGCGGTAGGCAACTGTTACTTGCTGTAGAGCTACATTTATAGTTCCTCCGGATTGATTATAAGAGATTGTATCGCCACCCCCCGAGTGAAAAAAGCCTTGGATGTTCATCGTGCCACCCTCCATAATGAATTGGGCTAAATCATTATCTAATGCAAAACCGTTGTCTTGATTTGGTCCTACATTAAAAGTACCGTTACTAATTCTAATTAATCCGTTTGTTACAATATTTCCACTTCGTCCTTCAACCGTATAATTAGGGTTATCTAACCAAAAACCGCTTGTATTACTTAAAGTAAGATTTGTACTTCCAAGAAAAGTTTGTGAGCTTAAAGTAAATGTTCCTGAAATATGGAAAGTTCCTGTTGTTAATGTTAGATAGGGAGGCGCAGAAGAGTTTTGCCCTTGTACCAGAAAATTTCCGGTACTTGTAAGTGTAACAGTTGATGTGCGAACATCTTTATTGATATTTATTTCATAAATATCGGTATTACTGCTTCCACATGAAAAACTAGCATCTCCATTACCTGCAAATACCAATGTTGTAGCATCGGTTCCAATATAAAAATCTAAATTTCCATTATTGCTAAGGTTTCCATAAACACTTAATTGATTATTTGTTCCGGTAGCGGTTTGCAGATTTCCGTTTGCGGATATATTTAAATCACCACATTCCGCATTTGAGCTATTTACTGAAATAGTGTGATTTGCCTGAACGGTTGTTAGAGTTGTTGTATTTGAAGGTATTTGTCCTGTTGTGGCATTTACCCACTGTGTGCCGTCATAGGTTTCCCATGAGTTAAAGTCATCCCAGTTGCCGTTTTGCCGTGAACGAAAATCGCCTGAGGTTTGTGCAAAAGCAGAAGAGTAAAAAAGAGTAAGTACTAATAAAACAAAAAGCTTTTTCATTTTTTATTTATTTTTTAATATTGTTTTAAATCAGTGAAAAAACATCCACAAGAATTGTTGTTATTTTGTAATGTAACTAAAGCTTCGTTATTGCTAACATTTAAAAACAAGGTAATTAAAACCTAAATTGAGCGATTATAAACTTTGAAAATACGTAATGTTTCTGTTAATATTTTAAAATGATTATCAAATATCATCCAAAAGGGTGTTGAATTGATAAACACATTTATAGCAATATACAAAAAAAATGTATAAATAACTAATACAGGTTTGTGTTTGTAGGTTTAAGGTAATGTAAAATATCCTTATCTTATAGACGCTCTAAAAGTAAGATATGTTGCTTTGTTTGAATATGTTTTTAATTTAAATTTACGTTAATTTTTGGTCATACTACCATTTTAGTGGGTAAATATAATTTTAAATTCGACAGTAGTCGGACAAACTACTCAATAAACAATGAAAAGATACCATACTTATTAGATTATAATGGTTATCAGCATGTATATGTATGCAGTTTAATATTTTATTTATTTTTTAAATTGAACATTGAATGTTGAGTAACTTGTCCGACAACCGGCAGATTGTTTATTGAATATTTTTTTGATCTCCTACTAAATTTGCAGTAGTACCTATTTTTTTATGTTTTAAACTTTTTATATTATAATCTTTGTTTTTTGTGAGAAAATAAAATGTCAGTTGAATTAATAAACCTTAAATCCGCAACTATTTTCTACTATAAAGTTGTTGATTTAAGGATAAATAATTTGGAGAATTAATAGGTTTAATCAAACTCTTTTACCACATTATAAACCGTATCTCTTTCAACCGGAACACGTTTAACTTCTTTTATAAGTGCTACCAATTCATCGGAGCTCATGGTTGGCGATGTGTCTTCTGCACCTGCCATTGAATATATTTTCGTACTGTCGTCAATGGTACCGTCAATATCGTCCACACCATACGAAAGGGATAGCTGGGTAGTAGCTTTACCAATCATGGGCCAATAAGCTTTTATATGGTCAAAATTATCTAAGAAGATACGCGAAACGGCATAATTTTTTAAATCTTCAATGGTATTTACTTCACCAATGTAGGAAAGACGGTTGTTTTCTTTTCTGAATTTTAAAGGAATATAGGTATTAAAACCCTTTGTTTCATCTTGTAAATTGCGCAGTCGTTTCATGTGGTCAATACGATCTGCATAGGTTTCAATATGTCCGTAAAGAATGGTTGCATTTGATGGAATTCCAACTTCATGAGCTGTTCTGTGAATGTTTAACCAAAGTTCTGATGATGATTTTTCATCGCAAACTTCAGTGCGTATTTTTTCGTTAAAAATTTCTGCACCCCCGCCCGGAATTGAGTCTAAACCATATTCTTTTAACTTTATTAAACCTTCTTTAATCGATAAACGTGCTTTTTTTATCATAAAATCCAGTTCTACGGCAGTAAATGCTTTTACATGAATTTCAGGAATTATTTTTTTTATTTCTTGTATCATATTTCCGTAATAATGCAAATCACGATGAGGGTGAACTCCTCCTACGATATGTACTTCGGTAACTTTTTTATCTTTATAAGAACGAACAATGTCTAAAATTTGCTCTAAATTATATTCCCATGCACCTTCTTGACCTAATTTACGCACATAGGAGCAAAATTTACAATTGTATATACAAATATTGGTTGGTTCAATATGAAAATTACGGTTGAAAAAGGTTTTATCACCATGTTTTTTAACACGTACATAATTTGCCAAAGCTCCAAGGAAACCCAATTCTGCTTTTTCAAAAAGTAAAAGACCTTCTTCTTCTGTAATCCTTTTTTGATTTTGAACCTTAATTGCAATATTCTTTAAGTCAGTGTTTTTTGTATTGTCTATAATAGTTTTAATATCAGAAATCATAAGATTATATTTAAAATTTAAAGACTACAAATATAAAATTTGTTATGAATAATGTTTGTTTTAATTTTAATTGTTCTTGAAATTATTATAAAATTTGGAGTATTTGAATTATATTTGTTCGTAAAAGTAATTTTTATTATTTGTTTACAATTTAATTTAGATTTAATGCTAATCCTACAATAACAATGAAAAATAAAGCACGTATTTTATTAGCCGAGGACGATATAAATTTAGGCTCACTACTTTCTCAATATTTAATTGCAAAAAATTTTGATACCGAATTGTTCAATGATGGAGAAAAAGCATGGGAAGGTTTCCAGCAAAAGCATTTTGATATTTGTATTTTGGATGTAATGATGCCTAAAAAGGATGGATTTACTTTGGCAAAAGACATAAGAGGAATTGATCAAAATGTTCCTATTATTTTTTTAACGGCAAAAACTTTAAAAGATGATGTTTTGGAAGGTTTTAAAATAGGTGCAGACGATTACATCACCAAACCTTTTGTAATGGATGAATTATTGTTTCGGATAGAAGCCATTTTGCGAAGAATTGAAGTGCAGGACGAAGGAGACGGTACTTATGATATTGGGAATTATCAGTTTGATGTATATAAGCAACAACTGACTAT
>JALSLF010000150.1 GCA_026988445.1 Bacteroidales bacterium | reverse complement strand
TTCCGGGACGACTTTTCCAATATTCGCTCACAAAATCAAAATCAGGCACTATCTGAATATTTTTACGTTCAAATTTTGTTTGCATCAGTTTTGCCAATCCATACGAAAAAGTTTTCCCGTCAAATCCGACTTTTGCATTTTGAGCTAAATTTTTGCTTAACCAATCAATATATTCGGGTGTATGCGGAATAGTAAGTTTAACCAATTCGATACCGCTGTTGTTGAGCTGTTCTTCGGCTTGTATAAAATAGCGAGAGTCGGTCCAAAGCCCGGCAAAATTTTGAGTTACCACGATATTACCGGCAGAACCGGAAAATCCTGAAAACCATTTAACAGAACGCCAATGGTCGGCTACATATTCGCTCATGTGCGGGTCGGTCATTGGTATAATGTATGCATCTAAATTATTTTTATGCATATAATCGCGCAATTGTGCCAAAGGCAATATATCTTTTTTCATCATAAGTATTTTATTTATATACCCGAAAAGTACAGATATTTTTGTTCATTCCAAAATTTAAAAAATGTTATACATCACCTTAATTTTCATCAATGAATAGAATAATATCACATGCTTTACGTTTTATAATTTAACAAATAGAACTACCAATTTACGACCTAAACCAAATTAATGAACAAAAAAATTCATACAGCACGATATATCTTTTTAGATATTATTTCTGCTTCATTAGCATGGTTTGTATTTATTGCTTATTTTCAAATACCTATACCGGAAGGCATTGAATTAAATAAACCGGTTATTTTCATATCTACATCCGTAATTGCCGGTTTTTGGATATTTCTTTACGCTTTTAGCGGATATTATTACGATATTTACCATAAGTCAAGAGTTCAAGAACTTTATCACACGCTTATTGCCACAGTAGCAGGTGTAATAATTATTTTATTTACTATCATATTATCAAATGCAAATGCACATTTAATTAGTTTCAGCAGTTTATTTATTGATTATTTTATTTTGCATTTCATTTTTACTTATTTCCCGCGTTTATTTCTCACAAGCGTAACCATAAATCGCATCAGAAACCGGAAAATAGGTTTTAACACCTTGCTTATTGGCAGTAACGGAAAAGCAGAAAATATTTATCAAGCATTTGAAAATAAAAAAAAATCAGCCGGTTATAAAGTAGTTGGTTTTGTTAATGTAAAACCCGGGATAAGCGACAGCTTAAAAAGTTTGGTAAACCATTTGGGAGATTTTAAAAATATCAAAAAAATAATAAAAAAATATGGGATTGAAGAAATAATTATAGCAATAGAACAACATGAGCATCAGGAACTTGAAAAAATAATTGGTGAATTAATTTATCTTGATATCCAAATAAAAATTATACCGGATTTATTTGAAATTTTAATTGGAAACACCGAAATAGCATTAACCGATGGTACTCCATTGCTAAGAATTAATTCTGAACCCATGTCGGTTTTGGAAAAAAATTTGAAAATTGTATTTGATGTGTTCGCTTCGGTAGCTTTTATAGGTATCATGATGCCTGTTTATATTTTTACAGCATTTGCCGTAAAAATCAGTTCAAAAGGACCAATTATTTTTAAGCAAAAAAGAGTAGGTAAAAACGGTAAAGAATTTTATATTTATAAATTTCGTTCAATGATAGTTGATGCTGAAAAAAACGGACCTCAGTTATCATACAAAAACGACCCGCGCATTACAAAATTCGGTTTATTTATGCGTAAAAGCAGATTAGATGAAATTCCTCAATTTTTTAATGTGCTTAAAGGCGATATGTCTATTGTGGGACCACGCCCCGAAAGGCAATATTATATAAAGCAAATTTTAGAAAAAGCCTCGGAATATCATTATGTATTAAAAGTAAAGCCGGGAATTACTTCCTTAGGGCAAATTAAATACGGATATGCCGAAAATTTGGAAGAAATGCTTCAACGTCTTAAATTTGACATTATTTATGTTCGGAACATGTCGCTATATCTTGATTTTAAGATATTGATTAACACAGTATTAACGGTTTTAAAGCATGATGGAAAATAAATATCCCATGAGTTCAGTTCCAAATTATAAAGATGTTCTTTCGGCACATGAAAGAATTAAAAAACAAATACTTAAAACACCGGTTTTAAGTTCATCAAGTATAAATAAAATCACAGGAGCTTCCTTATTTTTTAAATGTGAAAATTTTCAAAAAGTAGGTGCATTCAAATTCAGAGGTGCAAGTAATGCGGTTTTACAATTAAGCAATGAGCAAAAAATAAAAGGAGTAGCAACACATTCATCGGGTAATCATGCGGCAGCATTGGCTTTGGCAGCAAAAAAATCGGGTGTAAAAGCCTATGTGGTAATGCCGGAAAATGCACCTGAAATAAAGAAAAAAGCGGTAAAATCGTACGGAGCGGAAATCACTTTTTGCAAACCCACCCTTGAAGCACGAGAAAACACTCTGCAAGAGCTTATTAAACAAACCGGTGCAGTTTTTATTCACCCCTATGACAATGCTCAGATTGTTAGCGGTCAGGCTACTGCAGCATTTGAGTTATTACAAGAATATAAGGATTTAGATATTGTTATGGCACCGGTTGGCGGTGGCGGATTAATTAGCGGGACAGCCATTGCTGCAAAAGCATTTAATTCTAAAATAAAAGTTTTTGCAGCCGAGCCGGAAATGGCTGATGATGCTTATCGCTCGTTTAAATCAGGAATACTTTTACCTTCGGTAAACCCAAATACAATTGCCGACGGATTGAGAACTTCATTAAGTGAACTTACTTTTAAAATTATCTCGGATAAAGTAGATAATATTTTAACTGTAAGCGAAGAAAGCATAATTAATGCAATGCGGCTAATTTGGGAGCGCATGAAAATAATTATTGAAGCATCTTCTGCTGTTCCTTTGGCAGCAGTTCTGGAGCACCCTTTAATCTTCAAAGATAAAAAAACAGGGATTATTCTTTCAGGAGGAAATGTAGATTTAGAAAATTTGCCTTTTTAAGCAAAGAGCAATATTATTCAATTAAAAAATCTGCTTCGATAGGATAATGATCGGATAATTCTACTTTAAACCGGTGATAATTATATGATTTTAAAGTGGGTGAA
Source organism: Bacteroidales bacterium (assembly GCA_026988445.1). Lineage (GTDB taxonomy): Bacteria > Bacteroidota > Bacteroidia > Bacteroidales > NBLH01 > NBLH01. The sequence goes on along the minus strand of JALSLF010000150.1, from coordinate 433 downwards.
TGTAAAATATAATCTATTCTGAAAACAGAAAAACGATGAATATAAGTGCTGGAAAATCCTAAACCGGAACGTTTAAAAGCATCTTTGAGTTTTCGTGTTATCCGGTGATACGAATAAGAGAAAGGCGGGTCGTTAAAATCGCCGCAAACAATTACCGGATAGGGTGATTTTTCCAAATGTGCAGCAATTATATCAACCTGTCGCGAACGGTTAATGTATGCTGTTTCTAATTTTTTCAAAATGTTTTTATAATGAACAGCATTGCTCAATGTATCATTATCTAAATTATCAATAGCTTGATAATCAACATCCCCCAGATGAATTGATTCTAAATGAACATTATATACACGAAATGTATCTTTCTTGACTTTAACATTTGTATAGATACAAAAATTTTCAGAATTTTCTAATTGTACAATGCCTTTACTGATGA
>JALSLF010000149.1 GCA_026988445.1 Bacteroidales bacterium | reverse complement strand
AGATAATGTCTTTTGAATATAGAGTAATTAAAATTACCACCGGCATTATGAATAAAAAGCTAAAACGCTCAAATTTTTCTATTTTTTCACGTATATAGTTGTAATCTCTTTGGGCTACTGCTTTTGAAAACATCGGAAAAAATAACATACTCATACTACGCGAAATAAGTAAAATAAAACCTCCGATACGGAAACCGGCTGTATAATAGCCCACTTGTTCCGAGTTGGTGAAATATTGCAACATTACTTTATCTACCGTATTGGTTAATGTTGTGGCTGCTCCAAGAATTAGTATGGGGGCAGCAATTTTGATGTATTCTTTTGCCAACTTTTTATCAAATTTCCCGAAAGGGTAATCTTTAAATAGATAAAGATATACAGGAACAATCATCAAAGTAGCCGCCAAGTTTCCAAACGCCAGCGCAATGGCTCTTCCACCTAAAAGAACAATAGTAATACGTAAAAATTGAAACATTAAACCACGTATCATGTACGGAATGTCTTGCTTGGCTTGTTCTATACGTGCTGCAAAAGTTGTTACAGGTACTGAAATTAAATTTTCGACAATGGAAATTATCAGGAAAATATAAATCACATATTCGTGTACTTCGCTTTCAAATTCTGTTTTCAATAAAAACTTCTGTCCTAAAAACATTGCGAAAAAAACAATCAAAAAAAACAGTGTGGTGTATCCTTTCAGTACAGAAAAGGTTGCATTGCATTTTGCTTCGTCTCTTCCTTCGGAAATAAGTTTAATATGTGCAGTACCCAAGCCTAAATCATAAATAAAACCCAACATTTTCACATAAGCCATAGCATAGGCAATGGTGCCCATTACGGTAGGTCCGGCAACCCTCGCCACAACAATGCTTGCTGCAATAGTTACAAATTGCATAAACATTTTTGAGCCGTAGCTTAATATGAATTTTTGTTTTAACATGAATTATCCTCTAACTTTTTTAAATCTTTCGGATACTTCGGTTTCTTTTACAATTTCTACATGAACCGGAACTTTGTAGGCTTCCAATTTATCTTTACAAAATTTCCGGATTTTACTTTTTAGTTTATTTAAAGGTTCTTCTTTATCAAGAATAATCTTTGCAGCAACAACATTGCCCATTATGGGATTAGCTTTGCCAAAAACCGTAGCTTCATTAATGTTCTCAATTTGCATAAGAACAGATTCCACTTCGGCAGGAAAAACTTTTTGCCCACCCACGTTAATAATATCATTTTCGCGTCCCAGAAAGCGTATGTATTCGCCTTTTTGCTCTACGCGGTCGCCTGTATTATACCAACCTTCCTCATCAAAAGGCGATGCAGCATTCAAGTATCCTAAAATTGAAGTTTTTGCTTTGATATACAATATATTATCCACTACTTTTGTTTCGTAATCTTCGCCGCCAACTTTTACCCAAAGCGAATCGTTACTTTCTGATTTTGTACGCATCACACCTAATTCAGTTAAGCCATAGGTTTGTTTTAAGGTGATGTTTGGGAATAATTTATTGAACGCTTTTAAGGTGCTTTCGGGCATCATTTCCGTTCCGTAGCTTACTACTTTCAGCGATGAAATATCATATTTATGATAAGCTTTGCTTATCAAAATCAAATTGATAAATGTAGGAGTGGTCGGTAAAAGTTCTATTTTATGTTTTTCAATAAATTCGCATACTTCCTCGGGTGAGCGAACATCCGGAACGCCGATTACCCCTGTGTTTGAAAGTATATACAATAAGGTATTGATTCCTCCCCAGTGGTCAAACAATAAAAAGGTTACTGTGCGTAAAGTAGCACGTTTAACTTTAAATTTGTTTAATAAATGCGTATAATCGTGCAGCGCAGCTTTGGGTTTACCTGTTGAGCCCGATGAAAAAACAATTACCCCGGGATGTTTTCGGCTGCGTAGTTCTTCTATTAATTGGTGTGAAGCTTTTATGTTTGTATCGATAAATTCAAAATCTCCTGCTTTATCAAATTTAATGTAATGCTCTACTTCGGCACTCTGAATTTTTTCTTCAATGTCTTTATTGGCAAAACTAAAAGGAACAAAAATATTTCCGTTTTCAATCAGTGCCAACATTAAACTTATGGAATCGGGATTGTAATCGGCACGGACGGCTACTACTGAGCCACTTGCCGTATTCTCTTTTAAAAAATCTAACCAAAACCGGTATCTTTCCAGTAAATGACGATAATCATAAACCGAATTATTCCATATTACCGCTTCATTGTCTAAACTTTCTTTAAATCGTTCTATGATAAAATCTATATACATTTTTTTTATTTCAAGTCATTAGTAAAACATTTGAAGGTTAAAACTAAACACCTCCGAGATATACTGTTTGTCCGGTAACCATGGTACTTTCATCGCGTAAGAAAAAATCAATGGTATTTGCTACATCTTTGGCTTCGCCAAAACGGTGAATCGCTTGACGTTGCAGAAGTTTATCCATTTTGTCTTTTTTTACGTGTGCTATTAAGTCGGTTTGAACGGCAGGCGGTGCTACGGTATTTACCGTGATACCAAATCCGGCATACTCTCTCGCCAAAGCTTCTGCCATAACGGTAATAGCTGCTTTTGATGCAGCATAAACCGCTTCGCCTTCCAGCTTAAAAGGAACGGCAAAAGTAGTCATGTTTACAATGCGTCCGAATTTCTTTTTTGACATTACTTTACCACACTCGCGTGTAAACAAAAAGGTGCCGAATACATTGGTTTTGAACATTTTTTCTACAATGCTCAGAGGTGTTAAAAAACTGTGGTTCATTGATGCAATACCAGCATTATTGATTAAATAATCAATTTTGCCGAACTTTTTTGCGGTATTTCGCACTAATTTTTGTACTGCTTTCTCATCGGCAACATCTAAACAGTGATGTTCATAGTTTTTGTGTTGTAAATCCGACTCAGAACGCGAGCAACCGATTACGGTAATTCCTTTTTCAAGATAATATTCTGCCAAAAAACGCCCGATTCCTTTACGCGAACCGGTTATAATCATTATTTTTTCCATATCAGTTTGCTAATTCTACAATATAATCACTTAAAGTTTCCACACTTCTGAAAGGACTTTTTCTTCGCGACATTGCATCTTCCGAAGTAAGTGTGATTTCCAAATCTTTTTCGGATAATGCGCCCTCAATATCTACAATTAAATTTACCAAACCAATAGAATCGACCACCGCATTATTTCCCAATAAAATAGTTTCTTTATTGATTGTTGTGCTGTCGTCATCAATATATTCTTTAACCGCATCAATTACTATTTGTAATGCTTCTTCTTTATTCATTTTTGTTAAGTTTTAGTTATTGCTTTAAAATTTTTTGAATTACCTTTTCCGATAATTTATTCGTAATTTTTGCCGGATTTCCGGCGATAAGGCTACCGGTTTCATAACTTCCTTGAATTAATGTTTGCGAAGCAACAAGGGTAAATTCTTCTAATTTACTTCCGTATAATATGCTTGAATTAATTCCGATAAAACAGTTTGCCCCGATTTCAATTTTTTCGGTTTTATAAGG
>JALSLF010000148.1 GCA_026988445.1 Bacteroidales bacterium | reverse complement strand
AAAACCGGCTCAAAAGAATTAAAAATAACAAAAGAACTTTATAAAAATGCTAATGTAAAATTACAAAAGCTGAGGAATAAAAACCGATTAATCCTCAACGATACAATTACCGTAAAAATCAAGATAAAAAGTAAAAAACCTATAAAGTATCTTTTGATAAGCGACAATTATCCGGCACTTTTTCAGCCGCTTAATATTCAAGAAAAAACAATTAATAATAATCAGCTGATTTATTATCAAAATAAAAGTACGGGAAAGCTAAATTTTTATGTTTACGAGCTACATAAAGGCATAAATATAATTGAATATAAAGTAGTTGTTAAACACAAAGGAATTTACAAGGATCAAGGGGTATTTATCAGACAAGTGTACGACAACAAAAGTTCTTTGGGCAAAAAATATATCCGTAGCACCGATTGAGTTGAATAGTTGTTGAAAAGTTTAACAACTGAAAAGTTTAACAATTGAATAGTGTAGCAATTGAATAGTGTAGCAATCCACCGATAGGCAAACAAGTTTTAACAATCTGCCGGTTGTCGGACAAGTTATTCAACAATCATTGAACAACAACAAGCAGCTACCAGAAACCAGTTACCAGAAACCAGCCATCAGCACCCCATCTGATTTTACACTTTCAAATATTCTCCTTCCGATTTTGCAATAATAACCGCTCCGCAGCTATCGCTCCAAACGTTAACCGAAGTTCTGAACATATCTAAAATACGGTCCACTGCCAAAATTAAACCAACGCCTTCAAGCGGCAAACCAACAGCAGTTAAAATTACCGTAATCATTACCAAGCCCGCCATGGGAATACCCGCTGCACCAATTGAAGCCAAAAGTGCCGTTGCCACAACAATGCTTGTTTCCATAAAATTCAATTCAATACCGTATGCTTGAGCAATAAAAAATACGGCAACCAATTCATAAAGCGCGGTCCCGTCCATATTTACCGTAGCACCAAGCGGTAAGGTAAAACTTGAAATTTTATTAGAGACTCCGCAATTCTCTTTAACCGAACTCATGGTCAAAGAAAGCGTAGCACCGGATGATGAAGTAGAAAAAGCCGTTAAAAGTGCAGCTTGCATGGCTTTAAAGTGTGCCCAAGGATTCGTTTTAAAACCATATTTTAAAATCATCGGCAAAGTAATAATTGAATGAAAAGCCAAGGAAGCCAAAACCGTAAGCATATAGGCACCCATACTTTTCGCCAATTGCCAAAGCTCCGATTGTTCGGCAACTACTACGGCAACAATACCGAAAATACCAATTGGTGTAAATTTTATAATAAAATTTGTTAGTTTCATCATTACCTCAAAAGCCGAGTTAAAAAAATTCGTCATGGTTAAACGATGCTTATCGGCTACTTGCGTGATAAAATAACCAAACAAAACGGAAAAAAAGATAATTGACAACATATGCCCTTGCGAAAAGGATTCAAAAATATTGGTAGGAACAATATTCATTAAAGTATCGCTAAAAGGCATCTTCTTTATATTCAAACTTTCGGCAGCAGCACTTAAACCAATATCTACTCCAATTCCCGGTTTAATAATATTTACAAAAAACAAGCCGGTTAATATAGCTAATGTACTTGTTGTCAGATAATAGAGCATGGTCTTCCCTCCTAACCTACCCAAATTTTCAGCATTACCGATATTTGCCACCCCCGATATTATAGATGTTAAAATAAGGGGGACAATAATCATTTTTAAAGCGCGCATAAACAATTCGCCCATCCAAGCAACGTATTTCAGATAAGGATTATATTTTGCAGCTCTTAAAATAGTAGTTCCATAAGTATCAACAACTTCAGTATCTAATTTATCACGCACATCCGCTCTAAATTCAGATAGGGTTTTAGCTACATTTGTTTTCAGTAAACTCACTTGCCGGATAACATTTTCCGGTACACCTTTATCTCTAAGTTCCGAAATACTATTATCGGTAATTTTAAAATTAGTCGGGAAAATAATACCAAAAGCAACCCCCAGAATTAAGCCGATTAATATCTGCCAATGCAATGCTAACTTCATAAAAGCTCTATTTTAAAAATGAAGTGGTAAACTTAATAATTTTTTTTTGAATATGCTCGATAATTTATTAACAAGCAGGCTAAACAATGCTTGTCTATAAAGTCGTAGCTCAACCTATACAACTATATAACCGATTAATGCCTAAAATTTTACTTGCTCTATGACTAATATATATACAAAAAAAGCGATACTCAAATGAGCATCGCTTTTAAAAATTGTTCTTAAAAAAGTTTATTCCGAGAATACCTCAAAAGGCAATTCCACATCAACTTCTCTATGTAATTTAATGATGGCTTTGTAAGTTCCTACTTCTTTAATAGCATCTTTAATTTCGATTTTTCTTCTATCCACTTCAATTCCGTTTTCTTTCAGAATATCAGCAATTTGAATAGTATTTACCGAACCGAAAATTTTACCGGTAGAACTGGTTTTTGCACCAATTTTAATTTCTACGGCTTTAATTTTTTCGGCAAGTGCCAAAGCCTCATTTTTAATACGCTCTTCTTTATGCGCTCTCTGCTTTAAGTTTTCGGCATGAACCTTTTTTGCCGATGCCGTTGCTAAAATAGCCAAACCTTTGGGTATTAGATAATTCCTGCCGTATCCGTTTTTCACTTCTACGATATCGTCCTTATGGCCTAAATTAGCAATATATTGTTTTAAAATAACTTCCATTTTTTACAAGATTAAAATGTTAAATGACTGAAATTCACACAATAAGTGCTATTTCATTAAATCGGTAACATAAGGTAAAAGTGCCAAATGTCTGGCTCTTTTAATTGCACGTGCAACTTTACGCTGATATTTCAACGAAGTTCCGGTAATTCTTCTCGGAAGAATCTTACCTTGTTCATTCAAAAACTTTTTAAGAAAAACCGGATCTTTATAATCAATATATTTGATTTTACTTTTCTTAAACCTACAGTATTTTTTTCTTTTAACCTCAACAGTTGGTGGTGTTAAATACCTGATTTCTGATTGATTTTGTGCCATTTTACGCTTCCTCCTTTTTTTCTTGTTTCATACTACGTTTTTTCTCAGCATACTCAATAGCATACTTGTCCATTTTAAAGGTCAAGAAACGGATAATCCGCTCATCTCTTCTAAATTGGATTTCTAATTTTTCAATTAAAGCTCCTTCTGCTTCAAATTCAATCAAATGATAAAATCCGGTAGATTTGTGTTGAATCGGGTAGGCTAATTTTCTTAGTCCCCAATCTTCTTCATGGACAATTTTTGCCCCTGAATCTGTCAGAAATTTTCTGAACTTTTCTACCGCTTCCTTCATCTGAACATCAGACAAAACGGGAGTCATAATGAAAACGGTTTCGTAACGATTCATATTTATACTTATTTAGTTAATAAAATAATTTTATAAGGCTGCAAAAGTATAAATAAATTCATCGTTTACAAACATTTAAACAGAAATTTTATGAAAAATTTTGCTTCTGTATCTAATTTAGTGGAAGTCTTTAATCACAAAAAATATTGGAAAA
>JALSLF010000147.1 GCA_026988445.1 Bacteroidales bacterium | reverse complement strand
CATAGCCCATACAAGCACGCCCTCTATTAAAACTGTCAAAATACACTTTTTGGTCTTGGTCTAAAAGATTTCTAACATCTTGCCGGTGTTTTTCGCGGTCTTTCATCATTTGTGTTCGTATTACACTAATTTCATCAATGGTTTTATTAATGGCATTCATGTCCGGCTTATCGGCAACGCGTAAAGTTTGTAACTCTACACGTTTTTGAGCCATTTGCAATCGGTAATTTTGCATTTTTTTAAGATGCGCAGTTCTTAATGCCGTAATTTTTGTTTGTTGCTCAGCAGTAAGGTTCGGAATGTTGTTACAACGGTAAAATACTTGTCCGTTAGCTTGACCGAAACCGGGTCTTACTTGTGCTGTAATACTTAGGCTGATTAATAAGACAAAAATCAGCGCTCCTGTTTTTACTAAATTTTTCATGATGTTTGATTTTTTAAGTTAATTATACTGATTTTGGAAATTGTTTTTCATTCTTTGAGGCATTTTTACCTCAGCTTCACTGTTCATCATAGCTTTAAATATTTCAAAAAGTTTTTCTTTTTGTTGCTTATTGCACACGCTTTTCATATTTAGGTAATATTCAAACGTACAATGCTTTAATTGTTCATGTAAAAAACCCAGCTCTTTTGCTAATTGGTGTAAACGCACTGTATCCGACTGCTCTTTCCCCAATTCTGTGAGCATCTCATTTCGTTTCTGCGTCATTTTAAAGGTTATACCATTTGCTTGCTTATGAAATTTATGTCTAAAACTTCTAAACTGTCTGTGTTGCTCAAACGATAAATTAAGTTCTTGGCGAAAAAACCTTCCTAATCTTTGATTAGGAACTTGAATTTTATTTGTTTGATTTGATTCAATTTTTGGCGATTGAAAATAAACTTTATAAACAATTGTTCCTATTATTGTTAAATTACTAACCAATAGTAAAATAATAATCCAAATTAATATATTTTTACTTCTATCTTTCATTTCTTTACTTAATCATTTAGTAGAATTAGTTCTAAATTTTCTTGTTCCAAATCGTTTAAATAGTATTCCGTGCTGTATGTTAAAGTGTTTTTGTCTTGCTCGTATATTTTTGTATAAGTATCCCCAAGTTTTAAACTTCCCCAAAAAACCAATATCAATACAAAAGAGAAAAGCACGGGTTGTAAAACTTGTATATATTTTGGTCTCAAAACTTTTTCTTGTTCAATATTTTTTAATTTTTGTTCAATTCGGGTATATAAATACGGATTTGGTTTTAAAATTCTTTTTTCGCTAATGAGCATATAAGTTTGTTCTAACTCAAAATATAATTTTTCACACCGGCTGCATTTTTCAATATGTTCTTTTACTGCTTTGCTTTCTTCTGCCGGCAGCTCATTGTTTAACAATGCAATTAATTTATTATTTGATATTTTACAGCTTTGCATTTTTTCTTGTTTATTAGTTTGACACCAAATGTTTTTGTAACTTTTGATTTTTTATAATTTTTTTTTCAGAATTTTTAATATTTCTTTTTGAACATTTAGTTTTGCCCTGTGTATTAAGCCCTCTACTGCCGGTATTGATAAATCCATAATTTCAGCAACTTGTTCGTAGCTTTGATTTTCTAATTTATTAAGTGTAAAAGCAATTTTTTGCTTTCTTTTTAAATTACCTATTGCCTGATGTAATAAGTCTAATCTTTTTTTGTGTTCCCTTTCTTTATCTAAACCTGATTGTGTATCATCTGCTATTTGTAATTCTTTATTTTTACCTTCCGTAAAAAAGTAATCAATACTTTTTATAATATTTCGTTTTTTGTTATCACGAATAAAATTTAACGATTTATTTACCGCAATCCGGTAAATCCATGTTGATAGTTTTGCCTTTTGATTAAATTTATTAATTGATAAATAAACCTCAATAAAAACCTCTTGCGTTATGTCTTCTGCATTGCTTTTATCATGCAAAAAACTGTAGCAAGTGTTCAACACCATTGCTTGATACTTGTCTATAAGCTCTTTAAAAGCAGATTCTTTTTTGTTTTTTATTTGCTCTATTAATTCTTTATCGGTCATTTATCGAACATTCAAAAATACCTCACTGATTTGGAAATCACACAACTATTAATAAGACACATTTTTAATAAAAACTTGTGCTTTTTTTCATATAATTTTTCTTTTGTTGGTAAATATTTAATTTTAAGCTGTTGGTTGCGCTCTAAATTTATAAATTTGTATTGTTAAATATACAGAATAAAAAGAAAATACTTAGGGTTTTTACTCAGTGTGTAAATAATGACTACTTTTAATCGAATGGAAGAAAACGATTTTATAAGGAATAAGGATATAAATACTTCGGAGAAGGAATTTGAGCAAAAACTGCGTCCTTTGCAGTTTAATGATTTTAAAGGACAAGCCAAAACCATTGAGAATTTAGAAATTTTTGTTCAAGCTGCAAAAATGCGAGGCGAAGCATTAGACCATGTTCTTTTGCACGGACCTCCGGGCTTGGGAAAAACTACACTATCAAATATTATCGCTAATGAATTGGGGGTCAGTATGAAAATAACTTCCGGTCCGGTATTGGATAAGCCTGGTGATTTAGCCGGTTTGCTTACCAATTTAGAAGAAAATGATGTATTATTTATTGATGAAATTCATCGTTTAAGCCCTGTGGTTGAAGAATACTTGTATTCGGCAATGGAGGATTTTACCATTGATATTATGATAGATAAAGGACCAAGCGCCCGCTCCATACAACTTACGCTTAACCCTTTTACCTTAGTGGGGGCAACTACACGTTCCGGTTTGCTTACCAGTCCTTTACGTGCCCGCTTTGGAATAAAGTTCTTACTCGAATACTACGATACCAATATATTAAGCGGCATTATTGAACGTTCAGCACGTATTTTAAATGTGCCTATTGATAAAAAGGCTGCCTTGGAAATAGCCTCTCGTAGCCGCGGTACACCACGTATTGCTAATGCTTTGCTTCGCCGAGTGCGCGATTTTGCTCAAGTAAAAGGCAGTGGCTCTATTGATTTGGAGATTACCCGCTATTCACTTGACCGTTTGAATATTGATAAAAAAGGTCTTGATGAAATGGATAATAAAATCCTTTTAACCATTATAGATAAGTTTAAAGGCGGACCGGTTGGTGTAAGCACTATTGCAACTGCGGTTGGCGAAGATAGTGGTACTATTGAAGAAGTTTATGAACCTTTTTTAATTAAAGAAGGCTTTATAAAACGTACTCCACGTGGGCGTGAAGCTACTGAGCTGGCATACAATCATTTAGGTAAAACAAAAATACCTCCGCAAGGGAGCTTATTTTAAAATTATGTAATTTGCTACGTAATTTTTATATGTTTTGTGTAATTAAATACATAAAATTCATACTTTGTGTGTATTTGATTACATAAAATAATGTTTTTTTTACGTATTTAGATACCTTAATCCGGTGATTTGAACTGTAGGAGTATTTAATTTTAAAATCTTAAAATTTTTGATTTTAACCTAAATTGAGCGATTATGTACAAAAAGAAGTGCCAAGATATTGATAATAAA
>JALSLF010000146.1 GCA_026988445.1 Bacteroidales bacterium | reverse complement strand
CCATCCGGCGCAACAATACACGAACCACCATCTGCCATTACATCAGGTGCATTATTTTTTATTAAATCGAAATAAGGAATATCTGTTGGAATATCTGTTTTGCGGAATATACCGGAAACAGAAACCACATATGAGCGGGATTCTTTTGCAATAAACGGACTTATATCTACAGTATTTCTATATGCACCGGGCCATACAGCTATATGCAGGTTTTCTCCTTGAGCATAAAGAGCTGTTCTTGCCATAGGTATCCAATTTTCCCAACAATTTAAACCGCCTGCACAAAAACTTTTAATATCGTGTACTTGCAAACCATGTCCGTCACCCGGAGCCCAAACAAGTCGCTCTTCATAGGTTGGTTGCAATTTTCTATGCACTGTTTCTATTTTTCCTTTTGCATTAATAAACACTAAGGAGCAATACAGACTATGACCACCGCGGTTTTTTGCCCGTTCAATAGTTCCCAGATAAATTGTTAGTTGATAATTTTTAGCTAAAGCACAAATTTCACTTAAATCACCTTTTTCTATTTGTATCGAATTTTTAAGATAATGTGCATATAGCTCTTTTTGTATCGTAGAGTTAAACTCTGCTCCATTAGTAAAGGATAGCCAAAAAGGATAACCGGGAAGTATTGCTTCACCAAAGACCAATAAATCACATTTTTCATTAGCTGCATCAATAATATACGATTTTATTTTATCAATGGTTTTTTCTTTATTTAACCAAACAGGCGCTATTTGCGCCATCCCAATTTTTAAATTCTCTTGACTATCCATAACTTTTTATTAAAACCTTCTGTGTTTTTGTGATATTTCAAATACTTTTTTTAAAATATTCTGTTCCTTTTCGTCGAATATTTTATTGCGTCTTTTCATAACCACATCATTTACTTCAAAAGCTTTGTTTAATTTATATTCTTTAAAACCCAAAGCACCACCCCACGAAAACGAGGGGATAAAATTGCGAGGGAAACCGGCTCCGTATATATTGGCATTTACACCAACAATAGTTCCTGTATTAAACATTGTGTTTATCCCGCATTTTGAATGATCTCCCATAATTAAACCGCAGAATTGTAAACCTGTTCGGGCAAAGCCTTCGTTGGCATAATTCCATACTCTAACTTCTGCGTAATTATTTTTCAGGTTTGATGTATCGCTATTTGCTCCAATATTGCACCATTCACCCAAAACAGAGTTCCCCAGAAAACCATCGTGCCCTTTGTTTGAATTTGCAAAAATTACCGAGTTGTTAATTTCGCCTCCTATTTTTGAACCTGGTCCGGCTGTAGTGGGCCCGTATATTTTAGCTCCCATTTTTACAACAGCATTTTCTCCAAGTGCAAAGGAGCCTCTTATTAGAACACCTTCCATTACTACTGCATTTTTGCCTATATAGATATATGCATTTTTTGCATTAATAGTGGCAAACTCCATTTCAGCTCCTTCTTCTATAAATATATTTTCACCAATAATTCGGTTTGTCTTGCTAATTGGTGCTGATGTTTTACCTTTTGTCAGTAATTTATAATCGTTTTCAATTTCTTGTCCGTTAAGTCTGAAAATATCCCAAGGGAAAATTATTTGTGAAAACTTAATGTTTAATTTAATCTTATTAAAACCATTTAGTTCATTATCAAATAATATTTTATGCTCTGAACAAAAAGCAATGAGTTGATTTTCTTTATAAAGGGCTTCTCCGTTCTTTAATCCTTTAATTTGTTCAACAATTTCCTGATTAGGTAAAATATTACCTTTTATATAGATATTGTTTTGCGAATATTTTACAGGAAATTTTTCCTGTAAATAGCTTTCAGTCAAATAGCTGCAAGTAGTGTTTAAATATTTTTCCCATTTTTCTTTTATGGTCATTATACCTATTCGCATTTCGGATATAGGTCGGGTATAGCTAAGCGGTAGCAAACTGACCCTGCTTTTTTGCGTGTCAAATAAAATATAGTTCATGATTTTTTTAGGTTTTTATTTAGTTTACGAAAGTAATTAAGCTCTTTTTAACAAAAAAATATTTTACGTTTTTCTTTATAAATGGAAATATCTTTTTTTAGGTTCTGGCATTTTTTATTCCAAAAATATAAGTTGGGTTTACATCGGTAGTTGGACAAATTTAAACATCTACGATGTTTTTGTTTTAAACCATAAAGAGCACAAAGAACACAAATCCGCCGGTAGTCGGACATGGTTTGCTTACGGCAAAGGTTTTAATAATTAATACTACTAAATTTGTGGTAGTTAAAAGTGCAAAAAAAAAGAGTTTCATTTATGAAACTCTTTTTTAGGATTTTATTTTTAACAAAAATTATTTACCAAGGAATTTACCGTTTTCCCAATTACCTTCTTGAACTTTACCATCGGCAGTTGTTAATTTACCGTATCCGTTAATTTTATTATTTAAAAATTCACCTTCATAAACATTTCCGTTTGCAAAAGTATAAGTTCCTTTTCCGGTACGTTTTCCTGCTTTGAATTCACCAACATATTTATCTCCATTCGCTCTGGTCAAAGTAGCGGTTTCACCTTCAAGAGTTTCGGGTCTGTTGTTAACAAAACGTCCTTCATAAACATTCCCGTTTTTGTAGGTGAATTTTCCCATACCGTTCATTTTATTGGCTTTAAATTCACCTTCATACACATTTCCGTTGGCAAAAGTCATTTTTGCAGTTTCACCTTCTTTGGTTTCCATTTTACCGCCGATAAAACTACCTTCGTAGGTACGAACTAATTTTCCGTTTTTATAAAACTCAAACTTGCCAATACCATCCATTTTGTTTTTTACCCAGTCTCCTTCATAAATATTACCTTTGGCAAAAACCATTTTTCCTTTACCGTCTCTCATACCTTCTTTTACCGAACCGGTATAAACATTTCCGTTAGCATAAGTATAAGTACCTTCTCCATCAGGTTTACCTGCTTTAAAAGTTCCTTCATATTTTAAACCTTTGCTAAATTGATAAACGCCTTTACCTTCGGGTTTACCATCAACAAATGAGCCTTCATATTTATCTCCGTTAGCAAATTGAAAAACTCCTTCTCCGTTCATGCAATCGCCTGAAACACATTTGTTTCCATTGTCCTGTGCTGTCAGAAAAAAATTAAATAAAAACAATCCTGCAATTAAAAAAAATACTTTCTTTTTCATTTCTTCCATTTTTTAGTGTGTAATTTTTGTAAATATTCCGGCATTATAGTATTTCTCAGAAAATGATGAAAAATAAATTTTAATGATTTCCTGAAAAGCACTGATAATATTCAAAAACATTTACAATATTAATTCAAAGTTCGCAAATATATACAGATATAAATAATTTCAAAATTTATTTACGACATTTTTTCAGATAAACGCTTTTTTACACGATTTATTTTTGTATCTTTACATTAAATCAATAATAAAACGAAACGCAAATGCTGACCTTTAAACATTTTCCATGTTTTATATTCTTTTTTTGTTAAAATATGTGAAAACCTGCAACCTTTTTAAAGTTTTAACGTATAAGAATTAGACGAAAAGTAAGTTTGGCATGAGTTCTGTAAAGAAAAAATGCACAATAATGAAA
>JALSLF010000145.1 GCA_026988445.1 Bacteroidales bacterium | reverse complement strand
AGTCCGGTGACCCCGATTCTAAAACCGCCAAAAAAGGACAACAGCTTGGCAATGGTGGACCCGGCTATCAAATTGATGCTGAATTTAATACAAAACTATTTCATAAACGTGGTGCTTTATGTGCAGCTCGGTTAGGTGACCAAGTAAATCCCGAAAAAAAATCATCAGGCTCACAATTTTATATCGTAGTAGGTAAAAAATATTCCGATGAAGAACTGGATATGATTGAAAATCAATCGGAAGCACAGCTTTTAATGCCTTTTGTAAAAGAATATTTGCAAGACCCCAAGCATATTGATTTACTTACCGAAATGCAACAAAAAAATCAAGCAGGAGACCGGGATGGATTAGATAGCTTACTGCAAGTAGTAACTGATATAGTGGCTAAACAACATCCAAAAATTAAACCCTTAAAGTTTTCAAAAGAACAACGTGAAGTATATAAAACACAAGGCGGAACCCCCTTTCTTGATGGTTCTTATACCGTTTTTGGCGAAGTAATTAAAGGCATGGAGATAGTTGATAAAATTGCCAATGTAAAAACAGATAAAAATGATAGACCTGTTGAAGATGTAAAAATCATATCTGTTAAGATTAAGAAAAGGTAAGCCTTTAATATTCAGTAGATTTATTTGATTAAATATTAATCAGTTACAATTATTTCAAGTTGTCGGGTAGTAATTCCTTTATTAGAAACAAAAACATCTGTGTATATCTGCGCATATCTGCGGTTAAAATAAATAGTCATAGCCAAACATAGTTACTTTTAGTAGTAAAAAAACACCGAATATATTTTAAAAATTAGAGTTTACCTGTCCGACCACTGGCGGATTTGTGTTATTCTGCGGAAAAATATTTTGCCACAGGCAAACTTAGTTTCCTTTGTGCTTAATAATAAAAACATCTGTGTACATCTGCGCGTATCTGTGGCTAAAAAATTATCGTAGGCAAAATTTAGTTACTTTTAGTAGTAAAAAACAACAAATATATTTTAAACATCCGATTTGTTTAATAATAAAAACATCTGTGAACATTTGCGAGTATCTGCGGCTAAAAAGCCATTGCCACAGGCAAAACCTTGTTCGACTATCGGCGGATTAGTGTTCTTTGTGCTTAAACAAAAACATCGAAGATGTTTAAAACTTGTCAGGCTTTTGGTTTTGCAAAGATAGTTCCGGATTTAAGGTTAAAGTACACCATCACATTTTTTTAACACATATTTAACATAAATATTCAAAATCAATAATTTTTTATTATTACCTTTGAAAATTAATAATTACTAAAAATGACACATAAAAAGAAAAAAAGAAAAAAGAAACAGCTACCGGCATACAATAAAAAAACACTTCGCAAATTTATTCTTGAAATATTTCGTAAAAATCCACAGAAAACATTTAATTACAAACAAATTGCCAAACGTCTTGATATAAAAGACGATGCTACACGTAAGCTCATCAATTCGGTTTTAAACCAATTACGTAACGAAGAAAAATTAGAAGAAATCTATACAGGAAAATTCAAATTTCTGATAAAAGGAGCATACATTACCGGTATCGTTGATATGACACGCCACGGCGCAGCCTATATTATTTCAAACGATATAGACGATGATATTTTTGTATCGCAAGCAAATTTAATGCATGCATTAAACGGCGATGAGGTTAAAGTATATGTTTGGGCACGCAAAAAAAAGCACCGTGTAGAAGGCGAAGTAGTTGAAATACTTCAAAAATCGCGAAGTACATTTGTAGGTACTGTTGAAATATCAAAACATTTTGCTTTCTTAATTCCCGAAGGCAAAAACATGATACACGATTTGTTTATCCCCTTGAATAAACTAAACGGAGCGCATAATGGCGACAAAGCCATAGCCGAAATTATTGAATGGCCCAAAGATGCTAAAAATCCGATTGGTGAAATCGTTGAAGTGTTGGGACCCACAGGCGATAACGATGCCGAGATGCATGCAATTTTAGCCGAATTTGATTTACCGCATAAATATCCCGAAAGGATAATTGCCGAAGCCGAAAAAATACCCGATATAATTACCGAAGAAGAAATTAAAAAACGTCGTGATTTTAGAGATATAATCACCTTTACCATCGACCCCGAAGATGCTAAGGATTTTGACGATGCACTCTCCATCAGAAAACTCACAAACGGAAATTACGAAATCGGTGTTCACATTGCCGATGTTTCGCATTACGTACAACCCAATACTTTATTAGACGAAGAAGCATACAATCGTGCAACTTCTGTTTACCTTGTCGATAGGGTGGTACCCATGCTTCCCGAGCGTTTATCTAATAAAATATGCTCTTTACGCCCCGATGAAGAAAAACTCACTTTTTCGGCAGTTTTTGAAATGAACGATAAAGCACATGTGATAAATCAGTGGTTTGGGAAAACCATCATCAAATCAAATCGCCGGTTTACCTACGACCAAGCACAAGAAATTATCGAAACCGGCACAGGCGATTTATCCGAAGAAATGCTCAAATTAAACGATTTAGCACAAAAACTGCGTGCCGACCGTTACAAACGCGGCTCTATTTCTTTTGACCGTTTTGAAGTAAAATTTCATATCGGCGAAGACGGAAAACCCCTTGATATTTATTTCAAACATTCAAAAGAAGCCAATAAACTCATCGAAGAATTTATGCTTTTGGCAAACAAGAAAGTAGCCGAAAGTATAGGTAAAGGAAAAGCAAAAAATGCAGCAAAAACCTTTGTTTATCGTGTACACGATGAACCCGATTTAGAAAAACTCAACACATTTTCAAACTTTATTAAACGATACGGTTATAAAATCAGTTTAAAAAACCGCAAAGAAATAGCCGGGTCCATGAACGAGCTTTTAGAAGAAGTACAAGGCAAAGCAGAGCAAAATGTGATTGAAAACCTTGCCATTCGTTCTATGGCAAAAGCCGAGTATTCGGTCGATAATATCGGGCACTACGGATTAGCTTTCGATTACTACACCCATTTCACGTCACCCATTCGCCGATATCCGGATTTAATGGTACATCGCCTTTTGCAGCATTACTTGCACGGGGGTACATCAGCCGTAAAAGCCGAATACGAAAAAAAATGCAAGCACAGTTCCGATATGGAAAATCGTGCAGCTCAAGCCGAGCGCGCATCCGTTAAATACAAGCAAGTCGAATTTATGCAAGACCGCTTGGGCGAAATATTTGAAGGTGTGATTTCCGGCATAACCGAATGGGGAATGTACGTAGAACTTGTTGAAAACAAGGTAGAAGGAATGGTTGCCCTTCGCGAAATGGACGATGATTTTTATATTTTCAACGAAAAAGAGTACTCAATTATTGGCGAAAAATACGGTAAAAAATTCACCATTGGCGATACCGTTAAAGTACAAATTGTGCGCGCCAATCTACGCAAAAAACAATTAGATTATATTTTAGTCAATGACAATTAAAACGTTTGGCATTTCTGCAATTTTAAAATTATTCAACACGATTCAATCATCCGTCGGTAGTCGGACAAGTTTCAATTATTCAATCATTCACTCATTTCTTTATTCACTCATTTCTTCTTGGGCGGCTACGGGCTTTCCGCTCA
>JALSLF010000144.1 GCA_026988445.1 Bacteroidales bacterium | reverse complement strand
GCAATTAAAAAAGCCGGTATCGATGCAAACATTATCGATGAAGTATTTATGGGAAACGTGGTTTCCGCAAATCTGGGGCAAGCACCTGCCCGTCAAGCAGCTATATTTGCAGGCGTGCCCAATACCGTACCATGTACTACCATTAATAAAGTATGTTCATCGGGCATGAAATCAATAATGATTGCAGCACAAACCATCATGACCGGCGATAACGATGTAGTAGTAGCCGGAGGAATGGAAAACATGTCATCCGTACCCTATTATGTTGATTCGGTACGTAAAGGAAACAAACTTGGCGATCAAAAACTCATCGACGGTTTAATAAAAGACGGACTTTGGGAAGTCTATAATAATTACCACATGGGTAATGCTGCTGAATTGTGTGCTGCTGAATTTGGTATTGGACGTGAAGAGCAAGACCGCTATTCCGTACAATCCTACAAACGTTCGGCAGCAGCCGTTGAAGGTGGTAAATTTAAAGACGAAATCGTTCCCGTTACCATTAAAACCCGTAAAGGTGAGATGGTAGTAGATACTGATGAAGAATATACCAATGTAAAATTTGATAAAATTCCGGCTTTGCGTCCTGTTTTTCAAAAAGATGGAACCGTTACCGCCGCCAATGCATCTACAATTAACGATGGAGCAGCCGCTTTAATATTGATGAGTAAAGAAAAAGCCGATGAATTAGGTTTAAAACCCATTGCTAAAATTCTTGCTTATGCCGATGCAGCCCATGAGCCTGAGTGGTTTACCACAGCACCTGTAAAAGCCATTCCAAAAGCCATTGCAAAAGCAGGACTTACGCAAAGCGATATTGACTATTACGAAATTAACGAAGCATTTGCCGTGGTTGCTCTTGCTGCAATTAAAGAGCTCAAATTAGACGAAAATCGTGTGAATGTTAACGGTGGTGCTATTTCTCTTGGACATCCGCTTGGTGCATCCGGTGCCCGAATAACGGTAACTTTAATTAATGTGTTAAAGCAAAACAATGCAAAAAAAGGTGTAGCTGCACTTTGCAACGGTGGGGGCGGTGCTTCGGCAATCGTTATAGAAGCTTTATAGAACATAGATGAGGGTTTCGCATTGTGAAACCCTCATTTTAGGTTTTAAGATAATTATATGTTGCAAGATTAATGTGTTTAGATACATTTGTAAAAAACTATTCAATAGCCGTATGCTTTAGCATACGGTAAAAAAGACAATCAATAAAATAGGCTTTAGCCTAAATTATTTGTATTGATTTAGCATAGTTAATTAAACATGCATAAAAAAATAATGAAGATTTTGTTTTTAAAGAAATCTATATTTTCAAAGTTTATAATTGTTCATAATAGCTTAAAATACATTTGTAAAAAGCTACTCAATAGCCGTATGCTTTAGCATACGGTAAAAAAGCTAATTATTAAAAATGGCTTTAGCCTAAATTATTTAAATTGATTCAGATGTTGATTTAGCACAAGAAATTGAACAGGTATAAAAATAATGGAGGTTTTGCATTGAAAGAAACCCTTATTTCTCAAAATTTTGTTTATTTTGATATTAATCTTGCTGATGTTAATGATTTTGTACCTAAATCAATTCCGGACTGAAAGTTCGGTTTACACTAACTTGTGGGCAGCGCCCCAAGTTTTAGGAATACCTTTGTCTTTCGCCCTGAAAGGGCAGTTTAGTATTAAAGTCCGACAATTGGTGTGCGTAAATATCTTTAATTTCTATTCAAAGCTTTGCTTTGGTTTAATAAATTAAAAAAAACAATCAATAGCTGTATGCTTTAGCATACGGAAAAAAGGACAATAGGAAAAAAAGGCTTTAGCCTTAATTATTATAGCTATAAGCATAATTTTATTACAATAATAGTTCGTTAAATTTTTTGTTAAATAAAAATTAAATTGGGCTAAAGCCCTGTTAGTTTGTTACTTAATTATTCCCCGACTTAAAAGTCAGGGCTATTGATAATCACTCATTGTCAGTTGATTACAAAAAAGCACCGAACTGTTGTGCAAATAATTAAATCTTTATAAAAAAATGGGTTTCGCATTGAAAGCAAGCCTTATTTTTTAAAAATTTACTTAAAATAAAATTTTAAAAAAAATTAATAGCCGTATGCTTTAGCATACGGAAAAAATTCGATAGGAAAAAAAGGCTTTAGCCTTAATTATTATAGCTATAAACATAATTTTATTGCAAATAACTAAATCTTTATAAAAAAGTGGGTTTCGCATTGAAAACAACCCTCATTTTTTAAAAAATAACTTAAAATAAATTTAAAAAAATAATCAATAGCCGTATGCTTTAGCATACGGTAAAAAAGACAATTATTATTAATGGCTTTAGCCACATTTATTATTGCTATGGTCATTATTCTATCACAAATAATTGAACCAATATAAAGAGAATAAAAAAACATTTTTTAAAAATTACGGATAACATTCCCTGCAAATGCTTTACAAAGAAACAAAAACAGACTTAAGTACATTAAACAAACAGCAGAAACAAGCGGTTGTAAGTAAAGAAAAACGTTTATTGGTTCTTGCAGGAGCAGGTTCGGGAAAAACAAAAACCTTACTTCAAAAAATCATTTATCTTATCGAAGAAAAAAATGTAAATCCGTCGAACATATTAGCCATAACCTTTACAAAAAATGCAGCTAACGAAATGTTAGACAGACTGATAATTTCTGCCGACGATACCGAAGAGTATGCCGGAATTATTGCCAATAAAAACCTCAAACAAAAAGAAAAAGACATAGAACGCTATTTTTTTTCAAAAAAATATAAATGGATTGATAAACTTACCTTGAAAACCTTTCACAGCCTTTGTTACGGAATAATGAGAAATTTCGGAGTCAATGAATTTGATAATAAATTTAAAATTGTTACCGACAGCAAGTCCATTAGCGAAGAATTTACAAAATATGCCGCAAATGAAACTTTTTTTGAGATAATTCATAAAATTTTAATCGAAAATTGTCAAGAAACCGAATATATTTTAAATCTGAAAAGATATATTTTAGATTATTTTGTGGATAAAATACATATTGATTATGCTAAAACCCATTATCCACATTCCGGAAAATATTATACTTGTTTAAACGGTACTAAAGTTCGTTCAAAATCAGAACAATACATTGCCGATTGGTTATACCGGCACAGTATCCGGTTTGAATACGAACCTCAGGTTAATTTCAAAGATTTTGATTTTCGTCCCGATTTTTTCATCCCCGAAGCCAATCTTTACATTGAACATGTCAGTAATAAAAGCTATCTGATGAAAGATAAAGAAACACAATTCAGAATAGCCGATAAATTATTGGTAAAAACCTACGAAAGCCAAACAAAAAATACCGCTGTATTTAATTTGGTACTTGAGCGTATTATTAAAAACCGTTTACCTGCAAACTATAATTCTTCAACCGCATTATCTTTTGAAGAAGAGTTTAAGTATTATCATAAAGAAATCAGTGATTTTTTAAGGCAAACCATGCGGGTAATAGATATGATAAAAGTGGAGAATCAAAAACCGGAAACCGTGCTTAAAAAATCAAAAAAAGACCCCCATGAACGTGTACGTGATTTTTATA
>JALSLF010000143.1 GCA_026988445.1 Bacteroidales bacterium | reverse complement strand
TATATCAGGATATATTTTAAGGTTCAACTACCAGTTTAGTGGGTAATGTGCTATACTGTTTTGTTCGATTAACAGGTCGGATGTTAGAAGCCGGATGTCGGAAGTGAACAAACTTCGGTCATCCAACTCAAATAATTCTATAAAAACACATTATTAAAATTAATTTTTTACTGTTTCCACTAAATTCAGAACAACTAAGCTCGTAAAAATCAAAACATTGATAATGTAGTGATTTTAAGCATATTGCAAAAAGTGCTTGATTTTTGGTGTAAATTTAAAATGACCACAAAATCCCACAAAGTTCATTACCAATTTTAGTATCATATAAAATTTAAAAAACTTGATTATATATTTTTTAATGATTAAACCGCTATGTGGTTTCTATATATGGAATTGCTTTTTTCCTGCATGGCGCAGGTTTATTTATGTTTGATGCCTTTGGTATCCCTTATATTCGCAAAGCGAATAAATGTACATAGCCTCGCTTTTGCGAGGTGTTTAATATTTACGGGCAAAAACCCCAAAGGGGTTAAATATCAAATCTATTTTCTTCGTAAACTCTCATGGCGGGTGTTCTGAAACTCGGGTCATTTTAATTCCCATCAGGTCAGTTGTTCTGAAATTCGTAGTAATACCTATTTTAAGACTTCGTAAAAAGCAAAAAATATGTTTTGTTTATTCAATCTACTTAATATATATTAGCAGACTTAATAATCAACTCTTAAAATTCTATGAAAAAACTATATTCAGTTATTAAAGGCAGCGGAAAATATATTCCTGAAATTGTAAAAAAGAATTCTGATTTTATGAATGCAGAATTTTACGAAGTTAACGGTCAGAAACTAGAAAAAGATAATGCTGAAATAATTGAAAAATTTTATCAAATAACCGGTATTAAAGAGCGTAGGTATGTTAACGAAAATTTAGTTGCCTCCGACATCGGTTTTTTTGCGGCAGAAGATGCATTAAACAGTTCGGGTATAGATAAAGAAAGTCTGGATTATATTATAGTAGCTCATAATTTTGGCGATGTTCGTTTCGGAAATCGTCAAGCTGATTTTATGCCAAGTATAGCTGCACGTATAAAAAATAAATTAAAAATAGAAAATCCTTATTGTGTTGCTTTCGATATTCCTTTTGGTTGCCCCGGTTGGGTACAGGGAATGATTCAAGCAGATTATTTTTTAAAATCCGGCGATGCTAAACGTGCTTTGGTTATTGGTACGGAAACACTTTCGCGTATTGCTGACCCCTATGACCGTGATGGCATGATTTATTCAGACGGTGCAGGAGCTGTTATTTTAGAAGCCGTTGAAAGTGAAGAACCCATTGGCATTTTGGCACACAAAACCCGAAGTGATACATTAAACCACCTGAATTTACTTTGGAACGGACCTTCGAATAATCCGGCAATAGACCGTAAAGAATATTTAATAAAAATGCAAGGACGAAAATTATATGAATATGCACTAACAAATGTTCCGCAATTAATGAAAGATGTTTTAGATAAAGCAGGTGTAGATATTCATCAAATAAATAAGGTGCTTATTCATCAGGCAAATGAGAAAATGGACGAAGCAATGCTTAATCGTCTTTTTAAACTATACAAAGTAAAAGATATCCCTGACGACATAATGCCAATGACTATTGAAAAATTCGGAAATAATTCAGTAGCTACCTTACCCATTATGTATGACCTAATTGAAAAAGGACAGCTTGAAAATCACCGTTTTATAAATAATACACATTTGATTTTTGCATCGGTAGGTGCGGGTATGAATATTAATGCGTTTGCCTATAAATATATTAATACCTAAATAGTTAAGCTGTGAAGTGATAAAAAAAGCCACACTTTGTGTGGCTTTTTTTATTATTTTTTAGCATAATTATCAATTAATTTTAAAATCACATGCACGGCTTTTTCCATTGATTGAATAGGTATATACTCAAATTTACCATGAAAATTATGCCCGCCGGTGAAAATATTGGGTGTTGGTAAACCCATATACGATAAGCGAGAGCCATCCGTACCTCCGCGTATTGCTTTTATTTTAGGCTTAACTCCAACTTCTTTCATAGCAGCCTCTACCCTATCCACAATATGCTTTACAGGCTCTACTTTTTCTTTCATATTGTAATATTGATCTTTCAAATCAATCTCAATAGTGTTTTCTCCGTATTTATCATTTAAAAAATTAACAGCATTTTGCATTATTTCATTTTTCTTACGGAATTTATCCATATCATGGTCGCGAATAATATAAAGTAAATCAGTTTCTTCAACGGTACCGTTAAAACTCATCAACATATAAAAACCTTCGTAACCTTCGGTATATTCGGGTCGCTCGTTTACCGGCAGCATGGCATGAAGTTCCATAGCAATCATCATGGAATTGATCATTTGATTTTTTGCAGTACCCGGATGTACATTTCGTCCGTGAATTTTTATTTTTGCCATTGATGCATTAAAATTTTCATACTCCAATTCACCAATCTCGCCACCATCAAGCGTATAGGCAAAATTAGCTCCGAATTTTTCAACATCAAATTTATCGGCTCCGCGACCAATTTCTTCATCGGGCGTAAAACCTAAACGAATGGTACCATGCGGTAAGTCAGGATTTTCAGTTAAATGTTCAATAGCCGTAACAATCTCAGCAATTCCGGCTTTATCATCGGCACCCAGTAAAGTAGTTCCATCGGTTGTAATAATATCTTGCCCCACATATTTCAATAATTCAGGGAAATCATCTGGCGAAAGAACAATATCTTTTTCTTTATTTAGAACAATATCTTTTCCGTCATAATTTTTATGAATTTGCGGGTTTACTCCTTTGCCGGAAGCATCGGGTGCCGTGTCCATGTGCGAAATAAATCCGATAACCGGAATTTCTTTATCAGTATTAGACGGTAAAGTTGCCATTACATAGCCGTTTTCGTCTAATGAAACATCTTTTAATCCCAATCCGTTTAGTTCTTTTACTAATTCTTTTGCCAGATGTAGTTGTTTTTTCGTACTTGGGCAAGTATCCGAGTTTGGGTCGGATTGTGTATCAATTTTTGCATACCGTATAAAACGGTCTTGAACTTTTGACATCATAATGTTTGATTTTTTATATTTTTAAGATTGGGTAAAATTATAAAAAATGCACTCAAGAATAGAAATATTTTAAATTAATATTTCCATTTTGGATTATTGAAAATAGGTATATCCATCTTAAAACTTTTGAACGTCTGCAAAGACTTCAAAACGTTTACAGTTAAAACAGAAAGCGTTCAAATGTCCTTACGGACGATTTGAAGTTTGAAAAAACTTTTGAACGTCTGCAAAGACTTCAAAACGTTTACACTTTAAAAACAAAAACGTTCAAATGTCCTTACGGACGATTTGAAGTTTGAAAAAACTTTTGAACGTCCGTAAGGACTTCAAAACGTTTACGCTTAAAAAACAAAAACGTTCAAATGTCCATTCGGACGATTTGAAGTTGTACCGCTAATTAAACCCGGGCAGTTTAAATTTCATGGTAACTTCTCCGGTTTCTTTGTTTACTTCAATTTTTTGGTCTTCTACGCCCAAATCTTTACCGGT
>JALSLF010000142.1 GCA_026988445.1 Bacteroidales bacterium | reverse complement strand
GGAACAGAAGTAATTTTTATTCCCGACAAAAAACTTTTTGGTGATTTTCATTTCCTTTCGGATTATGTAGAAACCATGTTACGCAATTATGTGTATCTGAATTCGGGATTATCCATATATTTTAACGGGCAACGGTTTTACTCAAAAAACGGACTCTTGGATTTGTTGCAGGATAATATGAGCGGCGAAGGCTTGTATCCTATTATCCATTTAAAAGGAGAAGATATTGAAATTGCCATGACGCATGGTAATCATTACGGCGAAGAATACTACTCATTTGTAAACGGACAGCAAACCTCGCAAGGTGGAACACATCTTTTGGCTTTTCGCGAAGCGGTGGCAAAAACCATTCGTGAATTTTATAAAAAAGATTTTGATGTTTCCGATATTCGTTCATCAATTATAGCAGCAATCAGTGTTAAAATTGAAGAACCGGTTTTTGAATCGCAAACAAAAACCAAATTAGGTTCAAAAAACATGTCGCCCGATGGTGTTTCGGTGCGTAACTTTATTCTGGATTTTGTTAAAAAATCCTTAGATAATTATTTGCATAAAAATCCGGAAACAGCACAAATATTACTCAAAAAAATTCAAGAATCGGAAAAAGAACGAAAAGCGATTTCCGGGATAAAAAAATTGGCACGCGAGCGGGCTAAAAAAGTAAGCCTTCATAATAAAAAACTACGCGATTGTCGAATTCATTACAATTCTAAACATGAGCGGCGTAGTGAATCAACTATTTTTATAACCGAGGGAGATTCGGCGAGCGGTTCCATAACTAAATCGCGCGATGTGAATACACAAGCTGTTTTCAGTTTAAAAGGAAAACCCTTAAATACTTACGGGTTGACTAAAAAAGTAGTTTATGAAAACGAGGAATTTAACCTTTTACAAGCGGCTTTGAATATAGAGGAAGGAGTAGAAAATATCCGTTACAATAAAATTGTAATCGCCACCGATGCCGATGTGGACGGTATGCACATACGCTTGTTATTAATTACTTTTTTCTTAAAATTTTTCCCTGATGTAATTAAAAAGAAACATTTACATATTTTGCAAACCCCTTTATTCAGGGTTCGTAATAAAAAGGAAACAATTTATTGTTATTCGGAAGAGGAAAAACAAGAAGCCATAAAAAAATTAGGAAGAAATCCCGAAATAACACGATTTAAAGGTTTAGGTGAAATATCTCCAAAAGAATTCGGACATTTTATTGGTGAAAAAATGCGTTTAGAGCCTGTACTTCTTAAAAGAGATGAATCAACCGATGATATGCTGAGCTTTTACATGGGAAAAAATACACCGGACCGTCAAGATTTTATTATAGATAACCTACGCATTGAAGAAGATGTAATTGAAGAAATGTAATAATTGAGTCGTATAATTGCTTAATTAATAGTACAATATACACTTTACAGTAAAGAGGAATAAGATAAATAAATGGAAGATAAAGAAAAACAAGAAGGTTTGGAATACGAACAAAATGGTGAAATTCATGATGTTCGTTACATTTCGGGAATGTATAAAACGTGGTTTTTGGATTATGCTTCGTATGTAATTTTGGAACGTGCCGTGCCTCATGTTTTAGATGGTTTAAAGCCGGTGCAGCGTAGAATCTTACATGCCATGAAACGCTTAGACGATGGCAGGTACAATAAAGTTGCCAACATCATAGGTTATACCATGCAATATCATCCGCACGGTGATGCATCAATTGGTGATGCACTGATACAGTTAGGGCAAAAAGACCTTTTAATTGACCAACAGGGTAACTGGGGAAATATTCATACCGGTGATAGTGCTGCCGCACCAAGATATATTGAAGCTCGATTATCAAAATTTGCACTCGATATTGTTTTTAATCCTAAAACTACCAAATGGAAACTTTCGTACGACGGGCGAAATAAAGAGCCGGTCAATCTTCCTGTTAAATTTCCTTTATTATTAGCGCAAGGCGTTGAAGGTATTGCTGTTGGTTTAGCATCAAAAATTCTTCCGCATAACTTTTTGGAACTAATAGATGCTTCAATAAAATATTTAAAAGGAGAAGAATTTGAACTTTTACCCGATTTCCCTACCGGCGGGATGGCTGATTTTTCAAAATACAACGACGGACTGCGTGGCGGGAAAGTGCGTATTCGTGCAAAAATTGAAAAATACGATAAGAAAACACTTATAATCAAAGAGTTGCCTTTTGGGAAAACTACCGGCTCTTTAATCGATTCAATCATTAGTGCCAACGACAAAGGCAAAATTAAAATCAAAAAAATTGATGATAATACTGCCGAAAATGTGGAAATTTTAGTACATCTTGCACCCGGTACTTCACCCGATAAAATGATTGATGCGCTTTATGCTTTTACCGATTGTGAAATTTCCATTTCGCCGAATGCTACCGTTATTATTGATGATAAACCGCGATTTATCGGAGTAAGTGAAATTTTAAGACTTTCAACGGATAATACGCTTTCTTTATTAAAACTGGAACTGGAAATTCGTAAGGAAGAGTTGGAGTACGAATGGCATAAATCATCGCTTGAAAAGATTTTTATTGAAAATCGTATTTATAATTCTATTGAAGATTGCGAAACTTGGGAAGAAATTATCCAAACCATTGATAAAGGATTGGAACCGTTTAAAAAGTTATTGCGCCGCGAAGTTACACGCGATGACATTGCTCGTTTAACTGAAATAAAAATTAAACGGATTTCAAAATACGATGCTTTTAAAGCCGAAGAATATATAAAATCGCTTGAAGAAGAAATGAAAGAAGTGCTTTATAATTTAGAGCATATTGTTACCTATACCATTAATCATTTTGAACATATCCGAAAAAAATACGGTGCAGGAAAAGAACGTAAAACAGAAATGCGTAGTTTTGATACTATTGTGGCAACAAAAGTTGTAGTTGCCAACGAGAAACTTTATGTAAATTGGAGTGAAGGATTTGCAGGAACCGGATTGAAAAAAGATGAATATGTTTCTGATTGTTCGGATATTGATGATATTATTGTTTTTCGTAAAGACGGGACTTATTTTGTTACCAAAGTATCCGAAAAAATATTTATCGGTACCAATGCTATTCATGTTGCGGTATTTAAAAAGAACGATCATCGCACCATTTACAACGCAATATACCGTGACGGTAAAAGCGGATATGCATACATGAAACGTTTTGCCGTGAAAAGCGTTACGCGCGATAAAGAATATAATCTTACAAAAGGAAATGCAAATTCAAGAGTGCTTTACTTTTCTGCAAATCCGAATGGAGAAGCTGAAATTGTACGTGTTTTGTTAAAACCACGTCCGCGTTTGAAAAAATTATCATGGGATTTGGATTTCAGTACTTTGGATATAAAGGGGCGAAACTCAATGGGGAATATCTTAACCAAGCACATGGTGCATAAAATTACCATGAAAGAGCGCGGAACTTCTACCCTCAGCGGTATAAATGTTTGGTTTGACCCGGATGTAAACCGTTTAAATACCGATAAGCGCGGCGAATTGCTCGGTGAGTTTAAAGCAGATGATAAAATATTGGTAATCAATAAGTCCGGTTATTATCGATTAACGGATTATGAAGTTTCAAATC
>JALSLF010000141.1 GCA_026988445.1 Bacteroidales bacterium | reverse complement strand
TGGTGGGCTTGGAAATCAATGGATAAAGTTTCAATAAGCGAAACCGAAATGGAAGAGGATGATCATGCGTATTAATGATTGAAATTTGTCCGACTACCGGCGGATGAGCGAATGATTGAATGATTGAGTGATTGAATGAGTAGCTGCCTACTTCAAATCGTCCTTTAGGACATTTGAACGTTTAAGTTTGGAGTAGAAAACACTTGCAACAGCTAAGAAAAATATTTTCATTATTTAATACAAAATAAAATGAGTGGAGAAATTATTAAATTAATAACTTGGCCTGTTTTCATACTCGTATCGTGGTATGTTATTTGGTATGCCGTTAAAAAATACGAAAAGAAGCAGAAGGAAGAAAAATAAACAGTTTATGTTTGAAGATTAACGGTTAAATCGTAATGATTTTCTGTTAATCCTTAAATCCGCAGCTATGTTCGTAGCGAAAAGCCAAAATGTGCGTTAGTATTGGGGTAGCGCAGTTTTGAGACACGCAGACATAGCATTAGTTATGGTGAGTATCGAAAAACGAGCATTCCCAATAATGACGTGCAGTTTGGCTTTGCAGTAGAAGATAGCTGCGGATTTAAGGTTAATCTTCATTCTATTACCGGATTTTATCTTGTGGAAGTTTAGATTTTGACCTGTAAATGGCGCATAAGCTATTGATTGCTTATAAAAGATTGTACTTTTTCAACTACATCTTTATGCTTATAATGCCTGAAATGTCCGCCATGATTACCTGAAAAGAAAGTAGCATTTTTCCATTGCCCGGCAATAGCTTTTACTTCTTCAATGGGGATAATACCATCCTGATTATCATGAATTAGTAAAACATCTTCAACCGCTAATTTCGGGAATGATTTTTCAATAGACATATCCTGTATTTTACGCCCGACCATCTTTTCAATGTAGCTTACACATTTATTAAATAATTTATCATTTATTGATAAAAGAGTACGGAATTGCTCAAAAAATACAAAAGGTGCCGGTGGTACTCCGAGTAAGACCAATTTTTCAGGGTTTTTCTCTTCAGGAATTTCTGCCAGAGCATATGTTGTAGATGCAGCCCCCAACGAGTGACCAATCATTGCATAAAAAACTCCGTATTTTTCAATAATTGCTTTAATCACTTGCATAACCATAGGCATGTGGGTGTGCTTGCCGCTTGAAAATCCGTGCGCCGGTAAATCAAAAGCCATTACGGTAAAACCTACTTGATGTAATGCTTCAATCATTTCTTTAAAATCGGCTGCCATTCCTGCCCAACCGTGTGTTATCAATATTTTTTTATCATTTCCTTCCCAAATATATACTTGAATATGTTCATTTTCGGCAAAAATTTGCTCTTTTTTTGATGCGGTATTTAAAAAATCCCGGTGGCGCGTGTGAATTTTTCGTTTTTGTGGTGTAGCAAACAGTTTGGCAAAAAGCCGTACCGAAAACCCCGAAAAAATACTTCCAAGATATTTAAAATAAAAACGTAAAAGTTTTATAATCGGTTTTTTTTCAATTTCTCCGTAATAATTGCTTTTGGAATTACTCATTATCAAAATTCTTTTTAGCTTTTTGAATAATAAGGTCAAATTCAGCTAATGTACTAATCCGGTTAAAATATTGGGTGTTGTATAAGCGATCTACATCAGAAAAACCTAAGCTGACAGCTTTTTGCAATGATGAAATGGCTTTTTTATCCATCGCTTTTTTATCGTAAATGCTTGCTTCAAAAAAATATACATCAGGATTATTTTTATCGGCAAGTTTATAGATTTTTAAAACATTTTCAGCTGCTTGTAAATTGTTTTGTTTAATATAACTGTCGGTAAATAAATAGGATAACATGCTAATGTAGTTGATTAAGCGTTGAGCTGAATGTTTTTGTGCAAAATCTTTTGTCAAGATATTTTTTCTTTGCAACTCAATTTCCTGTGCTATTTTATTAAATTGTCCGTTTTTAAAATAGTTCAAATATGCTTGCTGTTTTGAGCCTTCCTGTTCTGCAATTTTTTTAAATTCGCTTTGCTGTGTTTTAATATTCGGATTTTTTAAAAGTGTCCGGTAACTTTTTTCGTATTCGCTAATGTCAATCAAATTTTTCAGGCTACTTAAAAATACTTCGTATTCTTGCTTAGCACGATAAACCTTATCTTCTAATATTAATTTATTGATGTGTATCGATACATGATCAATATAGTTTCTAATCATATGATCATCGCTTGGTACGATGCCTTTTTTTATTGCCAAAATCTGCATCCATTCCACAGCTGAGTTGATAGTTGAATCATTAGGCCATTCGTGTCCTTTATCGGTAATAAATAAATTATGAGCAAAGCCCAAAGTACCCATTTGTTTATCTAATTCGTTTAATTCTAAATAGTTAAAGTCATTAATGCCTACAATTGACGCAAAATTGAAATAATTACTAATCTGCTGACCGGCTTGCGGCAAACCTGCTGCTATTGAAATAACCCCTGCAATTCCGCCTTGTTGAACGGCTATTGAAGTGGCTATTTTTGCTCCACCGGAAAAACCTGCAGTATAAATTTGTTTCGTATCTATTTTAAATCGCGACAGCACATCCTTAAATAAAACATTGACGGTGTGTCCAATGGTTTTTGAGCCGTTTTTTGCATTATTTGATGCAACAATCAAATATCCGAAATTGTCCGCCGCTTTTTGAAACTTTTGTGCTGCCAATTTTCCACGTGCATGTGCGTCAAAAACTATTATTACCGGCAATTTTTCGTTTGGATTATATGCATTTGGAAAATAAGCCGTATAGCTTTCCTTAGTGTCTTCGGCACAAACAATGGTTTGATAGCTTCCGGCTTTATAAAAAGTGGTGTTGTTATTATGTTCTGTATCCTTATTTGTTTGTTTGCTTTGATTATTGCAAGCAAAAAATAAGAAAGCAAT
The DNA here is from genome assembly GCA_026988445.1 of Bacteroidales bacterium. Taxonomy (GTDB): domain Bacteria; phylum Bacteroidota; class Bacteroidia; order Bacteroidales; family NBLH01; genus NBLH01. The sequence continues at coordinate 681 of JALSLF010000141.1, read as the reverse complement.
AAACATTAAGGCTGCAAAGCTTGTTGTTTTTCTATTCATTAGTATCGTTTTACTCTTTTTGGCGTAATTTTTTTTCCCAGTTCCATGCCGAAAGCATCATTTCATCCAATGATTTTTCTGCTTTCCAACCAAGTTCTTGGTTCGCAAAAGTAGTGTCTGCATAAACTTGTTCTACATCTCCTGCACGTCTTTCTACAATTTTGTAATTTAGTTTTTGTCCGCTTACTTTTTCAAAAGATTTAATTACTTCCAAAACAGAAAAACCTTTACCCGTACCGATATTGAAAATTTCGTAATTTTTTTTGTTTTTATTTTTTAACAAGCGTTCAGTTGCCACAACATGAGCTTTTGCCAAATCTACTACGTGGATGTAATCCCTGATAGCCGTACCATCCGGTGTATTATAATCATCACCGAATACGCTTAATTGTTTGCGAATTCCTATTGCGGTTTGCGTTATAAACGGAACCAAGTTGGCAGGCACTCCAATAGGCAACTCACCAATTTTAGCCGATTCATGCGCACCTACCGGATTAAAATAGCGCAAAGCAATTGATTTCAAATTCGGTTTTACATTCATATAATCACGAATAATTTCCTCGGCAATTTGTTTTGTGTTTCCATAGGGTGATATTGCCGGTTTAACCGGTGTGCTTTCTTTAACCGGCAGCTCATCGGGTT
>JALSLF010000140.1 GCA_026988445.1 Bacteroidales bacterium | reverse complement strand
TATGAAAGAAATACTTAACGAACTGTTTGAGCACAAATCTTTAAGCTATGATAGTGCCAAAGAGGTTTTAACAAATATTGGGCAAGGACAATATAATCATAGTCAAATTGCCGCTTTTTTAACTGTATTTTTAATGCGAAGCATTACTATTGACGAGCTGGCAGGTTTTCGCGATGCTTTACTTGATTTGTGTGTAAAAATTGATTTAAGCAATTTTGAAACTATTGATTTATGCGGTACGGGCGGTGATGGCAAAGATACTTTTAATATTTCCACGCTAACATCGTTTATTGTTGCCGGTGCCGGGTATAAAGTGTCTAAGCATGGAAATTATGGAGTATCGTCGGGTGTTGGTTCGTCAAATATGCTGGAATATTTAGGCTATAAATTTACCAATGATGCTTCTGAAATTCAAAAATCGATTGATAAAGCCGGTATTTGCTTTTTACACGCCCCTTTGTTTCATCCGGCTATGAAATATGTTGGACCCATACGCAGAGAGTTAAAAGTAAAAACCTTTTTTAATATCTTGGGACCTATGGTAAATCCTTCCTTTCCGCAAAACCAAATGGTAGGTGTTTACAATTTGGAAGTAGCGCGTTTGTATGCATACTTATATCAAAAATCCAATAAAAATTTTGCCATAATTCACAGTTTGGATGGTTATGACGAAGTTTCGCTAACCGGTGATTTTAAACGAATAAGCAATCAAAGCGATGAAATATTACCGCCGGAATATTTTGGTTTTCATAAAATTGATGCAGATGCCATTACCGGTGGCGGAACTATTGAAAAGGCTGCCAAAGTATTTATTAATGTATTGGAAAATAAGGGTACGGAGGCACAAAATAATACGGTTTTGGCAAATGCAGCTTTGGCAATTCAAGTTTTTACGGGCAAAGCTATTGATGAATGCCTTGCCGAAGCAAAAGAAAGTTTAGAGAGCGGGAAAGCGCGTCTAACTTTGAAAAAATTATTGGAACAATAAATACATCCTTTGGGAAAACCATATATCAAATCATTTTAAAGATGAATATTTTAGATAAGATAAGTGCTCAAAAAATAAAGGAAGTGGAAATAAAAAAGTCCATTTTACCAATTAAAATATTAGAGCAAAGTGTATATTTTAATATGCCTGTTGTTTCGTTAAAAGATGCGGTTATTGATGAAAAAAAATCGGGAATTATTGCCGAATTTAAACGGCGCTCACCTTCAAAGGGTTTGATTAACAATACAGCCGATGTAGAACAAACTACGATTGGATATATCGAAGCCGGTGCTTCAGCACTTTCGGTTTTAACCGATGAACAATTTTTTGGAGGGAGCAGCGCTGATTTATTTACGGCTCGTAAAGTTAATTCTGCACCCATTTTGCGCAAAGATTTTACCATAGATGAATATCAAATTATTGAAGCAAAATCAATTGGAGCAGACGCAATTTTACTCATTGCTGCCATTCTCGACAAACAAAAAGTGAAGGATTTTTCGGCTCTGGCTCATCAATTGGGCTTGCAGGTTTTATTAGAAATCCATAATGCCGAAGAGCTTTCTGTTTTAAGCGAGAATGTTGATATGATTGGCGTGAACAATCGTAATTTGAAAGATTTCAAGGTAAATATTCAAACTTCGATTGGTTTATCGGAAAAAATTCCGGACGAATTTGTAAAAATATCCGAAAGCGGTATTAGCAAAGCTGAAAATATTATCGAACTTAAAAAATTCGGATACAAAGGTTTTCTAATGGGTGAAAATTTTATGAAAAACCAAAATCCTGCCAAAGCGTGCAGCAAATTTATTGTTCAATTGCAATCTTAAACATTATGGGAAGGGAATATAAAATAAAAATTTGCGGGATGAAATATCCTGAAAATATTCATCATCTGGCTGCTTTACAGCCGAATTTTATTGGCTTTATATTTTATGAAAAGTCAAAACGATTTATTGGAGATGGTTTGAATATCAGGAGTTTAGATATTGATAAATCCATTAAAAAAACAGGTGTTTTTGTTAATTCAAGTCAAGAATTTATTTTGAAAAACATTGAAAAACACGATTTGAATTTAATACAATTGCACGGAAATGAAAGTCCCGAGTTTTGTAAATCATTATACGAAAAAGGCATAAAAATCAGTAAAGCCTTTCAAATTGATGAGGATTTTGATTTCGCAATCTTAAATGCGTATAAAAATGTATGCGATTATTTTTTGTTCGATACCAAAACCAAACACTATGGAGGCAGCGGCAGAAAATTCGACTGGGATATTTTACAGGCTTATGATAACGAAAAACCTTTTTTTCTAAGCGGAGGTATCGATATTGAAGATGTTTCGTCCATAAGTAAACTAAATAACCTGAATATTTTTGCCATTGATATTAACAGTAAATTTGAAATA
>JALSLF010000139.1 GCA_026988445.1 Bacteroidales bacterium | reverse complement strand
CTAAAAATTTGAAAAAAGCAGGTTGTATGAACGATCCTTTAAAGGACAAGAAGTTTGGCGATTTTCATATTATTGAAGCGCCTATTTCATCATTAACCTTAGAGACATTAAAGGATTCCGGTTTGGACAAGAAGAGCATTCTTCGTAGTAAAAACATGTTTGCACTCGGTATTGTATATTACCTGTTTCATAGACCTCTGGACTATACGGAAAAGTTTTTTGAGAAAAAATTTGCAAAAGTTCCGGAAATTGTTGAAGCAAATAAAAAGGTATTACGTGCAGGATATAATTTTGCCGATACTATTGAAGCACTTCCATCCTACAGAGTGGAACCTGCAAAAATTGAAAAAGGTACTTATCGTAATATTAGCGGGAATATTGCTACAGCATGGGGATTATTAGCAGCTGCTGAAAAAGCAAATCTCCAGTTATTTATTGGTTCATATCCTATTACTCCGGCAACAGATATATTACAAGAATTAGCCGCCAGAAAAGATTTGGGCGTTAAATCATTTCAAGCAGAAGATGAAATTGCCGGTATTTGTACTGCAATAGGTGCAAGTTTTTCCGGCTCGTTAGCTGTAACAACTACTTCCGGTCCCGGTTTGGCTTTAAAAAGCGAAGCAATCGGTTTAGCAGTTATTACCGAACTACCTTTGGTAATTGTTGATGTTCAGCGTGGAGGACCTTCTACCGGATTACCTACAAAAACAGAACAATCTGATTTATTACAAGCACTTTACGGCAGAAACGGCGAAAGTCCTTTACCGGTTATAGCAGCCAGTTCTCCATCCGATTGTTTTAATTATGCTTTTGAAGCTTCCAAAATTGCTTTGGAACACATGACTCCGGTAATTTTATTAACCGACGGCTACATCGCTAATGGTTCAGAACCATGGAGAATACCTTCCATGAAAGATATGCCGGAAATTAATCCGCCAATTGCTAAAGCCAACGATGAAGAGTATCAACCCTATAAACGTGATGCTGAAAAATTAGTACGTCAGTGGGCAATTGCCGGTACCGAAGGTTTAGAACACACAATCGGTGGTCTTGAAAAAATGGATGTTACAGGTACTGTTTCTTATGTTCCAGAAAATCACGAAATTATGACTAATTTGCGTGAAGGAAAAGTGGAAAAAATTGCCAATGATATTCCTGATTTACAAATTCTTGGCGATGAAGATGCTGATGTTTGTATGATTGGCTGGGGAGGCACATACGGACATCTTGTTTCTACGATGAAAAGTCTGCAAGAAGACGGTAAAAAAGTAGCACTGGTTCACTTTAATTACATTCGTCCTTTACCAAAAAATACAGAAGCTGTTTTGGCTAAATTTAAAAAACGTATTGTTTGTGAATTGAACCTAGGTCAATTTGTAAAATATTTACGAATGAGTTTACCTCAATTTGAATATGAACAATACAATAAAGTTCAAGGATTACCATTTACAGTTTCCGAATTAAAAGAAGCTGTACTAAAAGTTATGGAGGAAAAATAGTCATGATTGAAACAAAACCATTATATAAACCTCAGGATTTTAAAAGTGATCAGGAAATCCGTTGGTGTGCCGGTTGTGGTGATATTGCCATAATCAATGCCGTTCAAAAAGCAATGGCAGAAATGGATATTAAAAAGGAAAACTATGCGGTGATTTCAGGTATTGGATGCTCTTCCCGTTTTCCGTATTATATGAGTACCTATGGCTTCCATTCAATCCATGGTAGAGCCGGTGCCATTGCATCAGGTGCAAAAACGGCTAATCGTAAATTAAGTGTTTGGCAAATTACCGGTGATGGCGATGCTTTGGCAATTGGTGGTAATCACTTTATTCATGAGATTAGGCGAAATATTGATTTAAACGTTATCTTATTCAATAACCAAATCTATGGATTAACAAAAGGACAATATTCACCAACATCAAAATTCGGACAGGTTACAAAAACTTCACCATATGGCACGGTAGAACAACCCTTCCACCCGGGTGAATTAGTAATTGGTGCACAAGGAAAATTCTTTGCACGCGGATTGGATAATAATGTTAAATTAAACATTGAAATATTTAAAGAAGCTGAAAATCACCGAGGTACATCGGTAGTGGAAGTATTGCAAAACTGTGTGATTTTTAATCACGGTGCTTATGCTTATTTAACCGATCGTGAGCATAAAGAAGATCGCCAGATTATTTTACGTCATGGCGAGAAAATGATTTTTGGTAAAGAAAAAAACAAAGGCTTAGTTCTTGACGGCTTTAAATTAAAAGTAGTTACCATTGGAGAAGACGGCTATACAGAAGACGATATTTTGGTACACGATGCCCACGAAAAAGACCCGAGTTTACATTTGGCATTAATCAATATGCGCTATCCTGAATTTCCCGTGGCTCTTGGCGTTATTCGTGCAGTATCCGAACATACTTACGATGAACGTATTGAAGCTCAAATTGAGGAAGTTAAAGCCCATGCAAAAATTAAAAATGTTGATGAATTATTGCACAGTGGAAATACCTGGGAAGTGCAATAGTCTAATAAAATATTGATATATAAAAAAGGCAGTGGATTATTCTACTGCCTTTTGTATATCTTACCCGGCAAACTTTTTATCAAACCCGAAAATTCAAGATTCAGTAAAAGAGCAGATACTTTACTCATGGGCATACCGGCTTTTAAAGTAATTATATCAATACTTAATTCTTCATTATCTTTAAAAAGTTCCATAAGTTTTTTTTCATCCTCGTTTAACTCAACAAACAACTGTTTTTGTACAGCCTGTTTTTTATCAACTTGCTGCCAACCCAAAATATATTCCAAATCCTTAATATTTTCAATAAGAGCAGCCCGGTTTGTTTTAATAAGCCAATTACAACCGTTTGAATATTTATCATTTACTCTGCCCGGAAAAGCCAAAACATCACGATTGTAAGAATTAGCCAAATCTGCCGTAATTAACGAGCCTCCTTTTTTTGCCGATTCAATTACAATAGTAGCATCCGATATTCCGGCAATTATCCGGTTGCGCCTTACAAAATTTGAAGGGTCAAGTTTTGAATTATGCGGAAACTCTGTCAGTAAGCCTCCGTTTGAGTATATTTCTTTAGCAATTTTTTTATGTGATGCAGGATAAATAGTATGCAAACCATGACCCAGCACAGCAAGCGTAGGTAGTTTATTATTTAATGCCGCCTGATGAGCACAAATATCTACCCCATAAGCTAAGCCGCTTACAATTACGGCTTCATGACCATTTAACTTGAGGTCTTTTACTAATTCATTACAATACTCTTTTCCGTAACGCGTTGCATTTCTGGTGCCTACAATACTAATGATTTTTTGTTGATTTAGTTTTGCTTTTCCTTTATAATAAAGAATAACCGGAGCATCTTCACAATGCTTCAACCTTTCAGGGTAATTTTCATCAAGAAAAAACAATACATCAATTTTATGTTTCTCGGCAAATTCAATTTCTTCTTCGGCTTTTTGTAATGCATCGGTTTTTAATATTTCATTTGCCAAAACATCACCAATTCCTTGAACTTTTATTAAATCTTTCTTTTTCGCTTTAAAAATATCATCAATATTTCCAAAATGGGCAATCAGTTTTTTAGCATTAACATTACCAATTCCCGAAATCATACTAAGGGCA
>JALSLF010000138.1 GCA_026988445.1 Bacteroidales bacterium | reverse complement strand
CCAATCCATAATAAACCGCGCTCGTCAAGAAACAAACCGTCCACGGCAATTTCATTTCCTTGTAAGCCGTCTTTTGAGTCGATAGAAAATTCAATTTTATTATTGCTTTTATTGTAATAAGCAAAACCGCCATTTGTTCCTAACCAAAGATGATCATTATCTACAGCAATAGTAATCGCATTTACAACACTATTAGGTAAATTAGTACTGATTTTTTTGTACTCATCATCTTGGTATTTTCCCAATCCGTTTTCGGTACCTACCCATAAAACATCGCCATCTGCTTGCAAAGACCAAACAATATCCCCTATATCATATAATTTATCAAAATCGTTTCCATTAAAATATACAAGTCCCGTGCGATTTCCCCCAACAATCATATCATCAAATTCAACCAATTGATATACTAATGATGTTGCATTATTTGATAATGTAATAGGTTGCGATTTGAAATCTTTCAGATAATAGATATTTCCAATAACACCGGTGAGTAAGAATATTTCGTTTTGCGATGAAACAAAAATATTTTCCAAATGTTGTAAGGGTTGCTTAAACTTATTTTTCCGAATTACTTTAAGTGAATTTACATCAACCTCATATATTCCCATATTACTGGCAATAATGATGTTTTTATTGGGTAAAATATTAACCACGTATGATTTTTCATCAGCATTAAATGAAGCGGTATAGTTTTCCAACTCTTCTTTTAAAACATAAACACTTTTGTTCATGCTCAACCAAATACGGTTTTTGCTGTCCTCAACAACGGAACTAATATAACTGTTAATTGTTTTCGGAAATAGCAAGCGCAAACTTTTATTTGTAAGTTTTTGAATACCACCGGAATAACCTATCCAGAAATTTTCTTCTTTATCTTTGATAAAAGATAATATACGTTGTTTTTCCAAACCAACTTTTTCATCATAAATTATAGGTTTTTGTTGCAAAGTTATTAACTGGTATATTTTATCGTCAGACATTAGCCATATAATACCGTCTTTAGTTTGCTTAATATATTTAATAATGGTATTTTCCGGTAAATTTAAACGGTCATTTATTTTTTTTCCTAAGTCCTCTTCATTATAATTATTCAAATCAACAATCGATACTCCGTTTATGGTTGATATCCACATTTGATTATCTTCATCAATAAAGACATAGTAACTACGTTCGGGTGAAATACGATGTACTTCAAACTCACGGTTTAAACTAAAAAAACCTTCGCGCGAAGCAATATAAGCTATTCCATCCTTACTCATGGTAAGTGAATAGACATTGGTAGGCAAATTCAAATTCTCTTTGTTTAAAAAGCGCTCTTCTTCGTCAAAGGAGTAGGTGGCAATTCCGTTATCACCATAAAACCATTTATTATTTTTAAAATCGATATAAATCCCACGAAAAGAAGTACCTTGAAATATATTTTTCACCTTTCGCCTTTTAAGAATAGAAACACCGTTAAGTGTAGTAAAATACATAACACCATCTTCATCCTGAGCAATATTGAAAACGGAATTTGAACTAAATCCCAGCTTTTTGTCAAATACTTTCATCTCACGCCCGTTGTATTTTACGGCTCCGGCATGAGTACCAAACCACATATAATTATCTTTATCCTGAAAAATAGAAAGTACATCTTCTTGCGGTAAGCCTTCTTTTGTACCATAAAATACAAATGGAAATACTCCGGGCTGATAGGTTTCCTGTAAAACGGTCAAGTAATTTTCGGTTGCTTTAAACTTCATTCCGGTTTGGATTTTAAAGTATTTATCCAAAATTCCGTTTTTACGTGCGTAGTCTAAAAATTCCAATATTTTACGGCGCAGTTTTGGTTGATTTTTCTTTATTGCCCAACCGTCTTTACCTACTTGTCCGATTACAAATTTCGCTTCCAGATTATCGTATTGATTTATTCGGTAAACCGCATCACTACCAATAGCATAATCAGCTTTTCCACTACTAATATCTTTTAAAAAATTATTACCTTCGGAATAATAATAGTTATTAATATTATTTTTAATTAAAATATCTTCCTGTGCCGAGCCTTTTGAGGTAACACCTCTATATTTTTTTAAATCGTTTAGATTATGAATATTAACATTTTTTCTGCCAATAACAACTTGGGCATAAGGTATAAAAGGGATTAAATCTACTTTCTTCTTACGCCATTCCAAAGGAACCATAATCTCACAAGCAACATCAAAATAGTTAAACCACTCCGGAGTATAAGCACTGTCTTTTAAAATTTCGCCATTGGCATCTTCAAAATATTTTGAAAAATAAGGAGTAATTTTTATTTTTAAATCTACACCCAAATATTTAGCAAATTCTTCGGCAAGATAAGTATTAAACTGTTTTTTATCTTTATTGTAAACCATTAACCTATCGCGTAAAGCTACCACCAATTGCCCCGATTCAATTATTTCATCCAAATCTCTTTGTAGGCTGGTGACATTTTGTGTTTGCGAATAAGAACTAATTATTTCGTAATAGGTATTATAGTTCATACCATAATAATCGGTAAACAACTCATTAAGCCTACCATTCCCTTTAATGGTTTCAAAAAAGTTATTGATTTCTTCACCCAGAGCAGTGTTTCCTTTCCGAACCGCCCAACCGGCTTTTTTTATTGGAGCCACCGGAAAGGCAATTTTTAAATTTTTATCTCTTTTTATCGTTTCAAGAGCATTGTAAGCTATGGTTATATATCCATCAACTTTTCCTTTTTTTAATAAATCAACTGATTCACTTTCCGATTTGGTTTTAACAAAATTAATTCCTCCGCCTATACGATTATTAATTGCCTCAATATGCGTTTCATAGCTCGATTTTTCCAAAAAAGCTATGGTCATTCCTTTCAGCTCATCATACGATTTTAGGTTTTTTGCATCTTTTGGAATAATTAATAAATCGCTAAGCTCTAAAATACCGGCATAATCAAAAAACTTTTTTCGCCACTCATACTGATATATAGTACCGCAAACAACATCGGCTTTTTTTAAAGCATCGGGCACATAACTAATAGAAGGGTTTGTTTGATAGTTGTTTGGAACTTTACCGTTATTTGAAAAGATTTCTTCCCATTTAATAGGTACCACCTCCATTTCAACATTCAAGAATTTGGCAAATTCAAGTGCAAATTTATAGTTTACACTATTTAATGCACTTTCGGTAAATGCAATACGAATCTTCCCGTTTTCTTTTATCTCCTTTAAGGAAGATTGTCCGTAGGACAATAAACCGTTTAACAGCAGTATAATAGAAAACAAAAGATGTTTTAGCGATATTTTATATTTACAATTTTTAATTGCTATCCAATAATTAAATTTTAAACACTAAATGATTAGAGCAACAATATCTATACCAATTAAGCGGCTTAAAATACTAATTCAACGGCTTAAACCCAATAATTAATATATCATCTACTTGCTCATAATCTTCTTTCCAATTATTAAAATTTTGTATTAATTTATTTTTTTGTTCTTGCATCGGCAAATTACAAATTTTTAATAACAAATTTTTAAAGTTATTCATAAGAAACTTTCTTCCTTGTACACCACCAAATTGATCAAGATATCCATCCGTAAATAAATAAAAGCGGTCACCGGCAGTGTAATTAAAGTAATTATTAGCAAAAGAAATTTTTTCTTTA
>JALSLF010000137.1 GCA_026988445.1 Bacteroidales bacterium | reverse complement strand
TAAAAGCTTTTTTATTTTTAAAAAGAGCAAATAAAGGTTTCCAGGGAAAAAACATTTTCAGAAAAAAACACTGTCAGGTGCTGACGCACACTGACAGGTTTTTGCATGGAAGTGATATACGCTGTTAGGTGCTTGCGCACGCTGACAGGTTTAGCTGTTGCAAGAAAGTTTATGTGTGCTTGCGGCAGGGATTGAAGCGGATAGCTCCCGATGGTGAAAAATTTACAAAACCAAAAGGGAAAGAGCGACCAACGGAAGCTCCTTTGCCTTTATGGTTTTGTTATTTTTCATTATCGGGACTATGAGCGGAAAGCCCGTAGCCGCCCTAAAGAAATGAGTGAATGATTGAATGAAAGAATAATTGAATGGATACCGGTAATTTTGGTTTTTACGATTTTCTGAATACAAAAGAAATTAATCGTGGTAAATTAGTATCTTCATCAAACCATTCGTTGAGTTCGATAAGTTGTAAATTGCTGTTTTGTGCCGCCGACAAGTAGTCTGAAACATGATGTGTATAGGTTTTCAAGACTTCTATTCCGTTTGCTGTTTCGTATCTTGCTTTGCTTCCGGTGTATTGTTTATACGGATGTAATTCGCAAACAAAAAAATGTCCTTCGGGTTTCAGTTTTTGATATGCTTGATGAAAAATAAAATCTAAATTTTTAATATGTTCAAGGGTTAAACTGCAAGTTATTAAATCAAAAGCGGAGTTTTTTACATCCCAGTTTTTGTTTAAATCGGCTTTCTGAAATTGTACGCTGCTGCTTTTGATTTTTTCTTTTGCCTTTTGCAACATTTTTTCAGAAAAATCTATAGCAATAATATTCCGGGCTTTTTGTAATAAAAAAATGGTGTTTTTTCCGGTACCGCAACCCAATTCCAAAACGGTACGGAAATTATATTTGCTTAATGTTTGGATGGTGGCTTTTTTGTCTAAATCGCGGGTTTTGTTAATGTTTGTGTCGTATATTTCAGACCATGAGTTATATGCTTGTTCTATTTTGTTCATTTATTTTTTATAGTTTATTAGATTTTTTGTTTGATAAATATATAGCAGGGCTAAAGCCCTGTTAACTTACTTCTTAATCATCCCCCGACTTAAAAGTCGGGGCTATTAATATTTTCTCATTGTCAGCTAATTACTAAAAAAATACAAAGTTATTTTGGTATTACTGCGAATTTAGTGGAAACAGAAAAAATGAATTTTAATAATGTATTTTTATAGAACTATTTGGGTTGAATGACTGAAGTTAGATGACTGAAGTTTGTTTACTTCTGACATTTAACTTCTAACATCCAACCTATTAATCAAAATAGTACATTACCCACTAAAATGGTAGTAGAACCGTTATTTTTATAGCTTAAAATTTATACAAAGATAAAAATATGTTGTAAACCATTCTTTTATCATGAATTATAAATAAATAATTTTGTAATTTCGCAGGATACATACAAATATCTGAATAACTGAATGTTTTAAGATGTACTTTCGTTAACTTTTATCTGCAATATTATATCGGTTATTCAATTAACAAAATCAATGTATAACCCAATATTTGAACAATGAAATATTCAAGCAAAGTATTTATGAGTTTGTTATTTCTGTTTCATTACACGCTATTTTATGCACAACAGGAAGGACAGGATACCATTTTTGCAAGATTTACACAAGAAAAAATTAATTTTGACGGAAATCTGAACGAAGAAGTATGGCAAAAAGCAAAATTTATTTCAAATTTTACACAGCGTGAGCTTGACTACGGACAGGCTGCTACCGAAAAAACCAAAGTGGCTGTTGTGTATGATAAATTAGCCATATACATAGGCGTTTGGTGTTATCAAAAAAGTAAAATCAGTGCAAAATATATGCAGCGCGATTTTCGTTTTTGGGAAGATGATAATTTTCAGGTGATTTTATCGCCTTTTAACGACCAACGAAACGGTTACTTATTTGTAATTAATCCCAATGGAGCACGTGCCGATTTATTGGTATCGGGAAATGAACGGGCGAACAGGGACTGGAACGGTGTTTGGGACGTAAAAACGAAAGTAAATTCGGAAGGCTGGTTTGCCGAAATTCGTATTCCTTTTAATACCTTACAGTTCAGGAAAAGTGATGAATATGCTTGGGCAATAAATTTTGAACGAAACATCCGGGCGATAAACGAACAGGTACTTTGGCGGGGCTGGAGTCGCGATTGCTCAATTTATTGTTTGGTAAATGCCGGTACGCTTGCCGGATTAAAAAACATTGGTTATGCTAAACGCTTTGAATTAAAACCTTACGGACTGGCAAGTTTTAAAAAAGAAAGCGGTGAACCGGATGAATATCCTGCTAAATTTGGCGCCGATTTGAACATTAATTTATCGCCCACGCTGAAAATGAACTTAACCTATAATACGGATTTTGCACAAGTGGAAGCCGACCGTATTGCGGTAAACCTTACGCGCTTTAATTTATTTTATCCCGAAAAAAGAGATTTCTTTTTGGAAGGTTATCAAAATTTTCGTTTTAATATGGGCGGACCCTACGAAGTTTTTTATACACGAAAAATCGGGATTGAAGATTTTGAACCGGTATCGATAATAGGTGGTGCTAAAATTTATGGAAAAATTGATAAAAATAACATTGGAGCATTAAATATTACTACTGCAAAAAAAGACAGTATTCCGGTAACAAACAATACGGTAATACGTTACAAACGTGATATTGGCGAGCAATCTTATGTAGGCTTTATTTTAACATCAAAAAATAATGAAAACATCAGTAATCAAGTAGCTGGTATTGATGGTGCGTATTCTACTTCTCATTTTTTGCAAGATAAAAATTTGGTTATCGGCGGTCATGTTGCGCGCAGTTTTGATAAAGACCAAATTACTCAAAATGTATATGCTTGGCGCTTTTTTATTGACTATCCGAATGATTTAATTGATAATTATATCGGTGTAAGTAGTATTCAAGGAGATTTTAATCCTGAACTTGGTTTTGTTTATCGCGATAATTTTGACAGCTTTATATGGAGTTTTCGATTTACTCCGCGTTGGTTTACAAAATACGGATTTCGTCAAATGCAATTTAAGCCTTGGGGATTTAGGTATTACCGGACAAACAGTACCAGCAAAATGGAATCGTTTTATAACGAGACACGCCCCTTGGGGTTTGTAACAAAAAAAGGCGAACGTTCTGAATTTAATCTTATTCAACAATATGAACGCTTGGACGAAAGTTTTGATTTAGCCGATTCGATAAACATTCCCGTAGGCGAATACTGGATGTTTCGTCAGGAATTACAATTTGAAACCTATCAAGGAAGAAAATTGTGGGTTGAAATTAAATGGAACTGGGGTGATTTTTATACAGGGAAAATCAATACCTTTAAATCAGCCTTAGGGATTAATGTAAACAAATACCTGAATTTACGCACGGATTACTCTTTAAATATTGTAAATTTGCCCGAAGGGGATATTACAACTCATGAATTGGCTCAATACATTCGTGTTGCTATTAACCCGAAACTTAATTTTACATTGTTTACGCAATGGAATTCATTAGATGATTTGCTATTGGGTAATTTCCGTTTAAACTGGATACCGAAAATCGGCTCCGATTTATATTTGGTTTATAATCGCGGATACGTAAATTTAAAAGA
>JALSLF010000136.1 GCA_026988445.1 Bacteroidales bacterium | reverse complement strand
TTAGTCGTGCTTCGGAAGACCATTCTGATGTGAAATTAAAACGCGCCGGGGCTACTAATGTAATCATGCCCGATAGGATAGGAGGTACCCGTATGGCTAAATTAGTTTCACAACCCGATGTGGTAGAGTTTTTAGATGCAATTTTGCTAAGAAGCGGTGTAGATGTCAATATTGAAGAGATTTCTTGTATAAATATGAGAACCGATGTAATCAATAAATCAATTAGAGAACTAAATATTCGAGCCATATCCGGTGCCAGCTTGATTGGTTTAAAAACGGGTGATAATAACTTTATTTTTAATCCTTCGCCCGATATAAAAATTACCGCATTAGATAAACTTATTGTTATGGGAACACCCGAACAGGTAAAAAAACTTATTGATATTTTTAAACCCGGTAATTAAGCTGGATTATGTATAAGTATTTGCTTTGGAATAGATATATTTATGCATAATTCAGCTTAAATAACTATATGAGTTTTTGGGGCTATGTTATGCTTGCCAATTTTACAAAAAACGGGGCAAATGCGTAAATAAAAAGTAAAAAACTAAGACTTATATCTACTTTGATTATTCTTTTCGTAGGAAATTTATAAAAAAAAATAAAAAAAACGGTTCTGAACAGAAATTGCAAAGCAAAAAATAGAAAAATGTGTAAACTATATGGATTTAATTGTATTGCTTTTTCAAAATTTCCGGATAATATTTGCGAAAAAGCTCTTGATAAACCTTTGCTGATACATAATTCGGGAAATTGAATACAATTTGATTTTATTGGATATGCACCGGAGTTTGAAAAAGCAAATGAATAGATAAATAACAGACTCAAAAGTATAAAAAACAGGGTATTTATAATTAAGTAGTCGGATTGAAGTAGTTTTTTATATTTTGTATTCAAGACTTCCGTTTATGAATGATATTAGGATAAAATGATATTTGTAATGCTTATTTTTTATCAATCGCTTTAGCCGCTTCGGGTTTACTCTCTATTTCATCCATATATTCTTCCAATTCGTCCATTGTTTTGTCGTTTTCTTTAATTAAGGTATCAAAATCAACGGTATGATCGTTGCTATTGTCAATATCTTGATTATCATTATAATAAATTTCTTGCCGGTAATTATTTTGATCGAACATTTTTTTAAAAGCCATTCCCCAAAGTCCGGCAATAGATAAGCCGATAATCGATGTTATTAATCCTGCAATAAGCAAACCTTTATCAACGCGAAGCCGGTTTGCTTTATTTATTCCAACAATACTTAGAATTAAGCCAATAACACTTAGTACCAAAGCAAAAAGTAAAGTGCAAGGAACAATTGCAAACACAATGGATAAAATACCGAGAATTAAACTGGCAATTCCTAAACCTTGAGTCGGATTACTTTCTTGTTGCATAATTTTAGTTTTAATTTGTTTCAAAAATATATATAAAAATAGATTTTTTTAGAATTTAAGTGTAAAAATGATATATCTATGCATTTTGAAGCAAACTTTTTAGTAAAAATTCTTTAAGGTTCAGATTATATATTTATATTTGTGTTGCAAAACATAATTCGGAAAAGATGCTACAAAATAAAGTTTATTGTGAGAATTGTTTAGAGAATAAAGAGTCCATTTTCAGGGTTTTAAACGATGCTCAAAAAGAAATATTAAATAATCATCATACATGCACTAACTATAAAAAAGGAGAAATTATTTATAAAGAAGGTGATCGCCCCAGTGGTTTAATATGTCTTTCAAAAGGAAAAGTTAAAGTAATTAAAGAAGGTGTAGGCGGAAGGGAACAAATTGTACGTATGACTAAACCTATTGGGTTTATAGGTTATAGAGCCCTTTTTGCAGGCAATACGTATATTTCTTCGGCAGTAGCTATTGAAGATAGTCAAATATGCATGATTGAGCGTGATGCTTTATTTGAAGTAATCAGGCAAAATGGTGATTTGGCGCTCGCAATGCTGAAAGCAATGGCTATTGAATTAGGACTTTCCAATGAACGAACGGTTACATTAACGCAAAAACATATTCGAGGCAGGTTGGCTGAGTCATTATTGTTTCTTGCCGACACTTTTGGTTATGAAGATGATAGTCAAACGATTAAAGTATATTTGTCTCGTGAAGATATTGCTAATTTATCCAATATGACCACCTCTAATGCAATAAGAACGCTTTCAAGTTTTGCACATGAAAAGGTAATTAGTTTAGATGGTCGTAAAATAAAAATTCTTGAATTGGATCAATTACGCAGAATTAGTTCTTTAGGATAATTTTTTAAAATATTTTCAGGTATTAAAAAAGCCTTTCTGAAAGAAAGGCTTTTTTTTATGAATGTTAGCGTTTATTATTCATCAATATTCTCAAAAGAATAAAGACTTTCGCGATATTCATCAATGGGTGCACAAGTACACATTAAGTTACGGTCGCCATACGCATCGTCAACACGGGCACAAGCTGGCCAAAACTTATTTTCTTCAATCCACTTTAACGGATAGGCAGCTTTACGTCTTCCGTATGAATGTTCCCAATCATCGCCGGTTACGTGAACTGCTGTATGAGGCGCATTTTTTAATACATTGTCTGTTTTATCTGCCTTGCTTTCTTTTACTTCCTGAATTTCTTTGTAAATGCTTATCATAGCTTCAACAAAACGATTCAATTCTTGTAAAGATTCACTTTCGGTTGGTTCTACCATTAAAGTTCCGTGTACCGGAAACGATAAGGTAGGTGCATGAAAACCGTAATCCATCAAGCGTTTGGCAATATCTGTTTCGGTAATGTCGGCTTCTTGTTTAAAGTTTCGACATTCTAAAATCATTTCGTGTGCACAACGATCGTTTTTGCCTGTATAAAGTATTTTGTAATATTTTTTCAGCGAAGCTGCCAAATAATTAGCATTTACAATTGCCATTTTTGTAACCTCTGTCAAACCTTCTGCTCCAAGCATTTTAATATATGCATGTGTAATAGGTAAAACTAATGCACTGCCCCAAGGAGCTGCTGCAACTGCCGAAATTGCTTTCTCTCCACCTGTTTTTATTACCGGATGTCCGGGCAAGTAGGGTGCAAGATGTTTTGCAACGCCAATGGGCCCTACACCGGGTCCGCCACCGCCATGAGGAATGCCGAAAGTTTTATGTAAATTCAGGTGGCAAACATCGGCACCTATATTTGCAGGATTGGTTAAGCCCACTTGTGCATTCATATTAGCACCATCCATATATACTTGTCCGCCATTTTTATGGATAATTTCGCACATTTCAATAATAGCCTCTTCAAACACACCGTGTGTTGAAGGATAAGTTACCATAAATGCAGCAAGATTTTCTTTATGCTCTTCGGCTTTTTTTCGTAGATCATCTACATTTATGTTTCCGTTTTCATCGCATTCAACAACCACAACTTTCATTCCTGCCATAACACCGCTTGCAGGGTTTGTACCGTGAGCCGATGAAGGGATTAATACCACGTTTCGGTGTTCATCTCCTCGGTCAATATGATAAGCCCGGATAACCATCAGTCCTGCGTATTCACCGGCTGCTCCTGAATTTGGTTGTAAAGACATATTGTCAAAACCGGTAATTTCTTTTAAATCATCAATTAGTTCTTTGAATAATTCATGATAACCTGCTGCTTGATCAACAGGAACAAAAGGATGAATACCGCCAAATTCTATCCAACTTAAAGGCAACAT
>JALSLF010000135.1 GCA_026988445.1 Bacteroidales bacterium | reverse complement strand
TTTCGCCGTAATTTTTTTTATGAATACTTAAGGCTTGCATGTAGTAGTCCATAGCCATATCCCAGTCGCCTTGGTCTTTATACACATTTCCCAAACCAAAATAATAATTAGCAAGCTCAGGATAGTCAGCCCCAAAAATACTTTTTTGAATTTCTATTGCTTTCCGGTGATTTTCAATAGCTAAATCGTATTGACCGAGTGCTTCATAAACAATTCCCATATTATTGTATGATGCAGCTGTTTCAGGGTGGTTATCTCCCAGGATTTTTTTCCGTATCTGCAAAGCATTTTTGTAATAATCCATGGCTATTTCGTACTCTCCTTTTTCCGAATACCCATTACCCATATCATTGTAAAGGTTTGATATAAAGATACTTTCGTTATCTCCTATTGCCAAACGTATAGATAATGCACGGTCATATATATCAAGTGCTGCATCAACATCTCCTTTGAAAAAATAAGCAAGTCCCAAGTTGTTGTAAAAATTTGCCGAATATTCGTTGTTCTCATCAAAATGCTTTGCTGCTTCGCTTAATTGTTCTTGAAAAAAAGAAATAGCTTTATCAAATTCATTTTTTGCCAGTAAAATACTTCCTACTTCATTTTGAACGATAAGGTAATTATCCCAATCTTCATTTTGTTTAAATAATCCGGCAGCTTGTTTTAAATAATAATCGGCACTGTCTAATTTATATTTATATTTTAAATCAATACCTTTCTTATAGTATTCTGCGGCTTTATCTGCATCCGTTTCTTGTGCTGATAATTTGTTGCTTATCCCTGAAATAAATAATAGAATGAATAAAGAATTGATAATATAAAATTTCATTGTTTGCTTATTTTGTTGATAATGATAAATCGGAAAAAATACTTAGGTTTGCAGATAATAAAATTACAAAAAATGGATAAAGAAAGCAAATTATTATTGATAGATGATATTTTTACTCCTTCAGCGCCAATTGAAAATGTCGAGCTTTTTACAGGAAGAGACGGGCAAATAAATGCAATAAAAGAAGCTATTCGAGAAAAAGGACAACATGCTATTATGCACGGTTTGCGTGGTGCAGGTAAAACATCGCTTGCCAATATGACTCTTTTTTTGTTTAAAAATTTGATGAGTTTAAAAATAACTTGTAATCGAGAAGATACTTTTAATTCAATCTGGGAACGAGCCTTGCGAAAAATTCGTTTTGTTCAAACCGATAAAACCGTAGGCTTTATTTCAACCAATAAAACGGATGTTTTTCCGATTGAGGTGCCCGGAAAAGATATGATTTCGCCTACCGAGATTGAGCAAATACTGATAAATATTCCCGGTAATATGCTTTTTATTTTTGATGAGTTTGATATGATTAAATCAAAAAATGTAAAAAGTCAAATGGCGGATATGATTAAATTGGTTTCCGATAATTTGCCACATGTAACCATTTTAATTGTAGGTATTGCTGAAAGTGTTGATGAATTGATTGGTGAGCATCCCTCAATTGAACGTTGTATGAAACAAATTGAACTTCCTTTAATGAACAACCTGGAAGCAAAAGATATGGTTTTACAAAACCTTAGCTATTTAAAAATGGGTATTGATGAGCAAGTACTATTTAAGATTATAGATACGGCTTCGGGTTTCCCTAATTATTTACATTTATTGTGCAAGCATGCTGCGAGAATAGCAGTTCTGGAAAATAAAGAACAAATCGTTTTAAAACATTTTGACGAAGCTGTACTAAAAAGTATAGAAAATTCTGATTATACCCTAAAAAAAACATACCAAATTGCTGTGAAAAGTTCCGGTACAAAAAATCGCTTTGCTGATGTTTTGTTAGCTTGTGCATTAGCCGATGCCGATAATCGTAATAGTTTTAATACAGACGATGTTCTGGAAAAGTACAATCGAATAACGGGTACTCTTCATAAAAAGGAATCTATTCATTACCACCTTGGAATGCTTTGCAAAAAAGAACGTTCTGAAATATTAATAAAAAGCAGAAAAAGCAAAACTACCCGCTATAAATTTTCAAAACCGCTGATTAAAGCTTTTGTGAAATTAAAACAACATGAAGAAAAAATCAAATAGCATTCTAAACGTAATATATTGGTTTTGAACAATCTTTTATTTAAACTTTCGTTTTTTATTTAGGTTTAATTTAGCTTAGCGTAAGAATTTCTAAAT
The DNA here is from genome assembly GCA_026988445.1 of Bacteroidales bacterium. Taxonomy (GTDB): domain Bacteria; phylum Bacteroidota; class Bacteroidia; order Bacteroidales; family NBLH01; genus NBLH01. The sequence goes on along the minus strand of JALSLF010000135.1, from coordinate 1,519 downwards.
AGCAGATACAGCACAAAGCAAAAAAGCCTTATATTTACGATAGTTCATTTCCATATAAAATTAAAAGTCGTGAAAACATTCCTTCTAATATTCATTATCACATTTTTTTCTGTTGGTAACAGTTCTTGCAAAAAGGATAATGAAACCGAACCGGAATACGAAATTCGTCAGGCGAGTGGTGATTATTTTGTATCGCCCGAAGGAAGTGATGAGAATCCGGGTACAGAAGATAAGCCTTGGAAAACCTTACAAAAAGCTGTGGATGCTGCTGAGCCGGGAAAAACCGTAATAGTGAAACAAGGCTATTACGATGAGTATGTCAAAATCAAAAAACAGGGGATTAACAAAGACAACCCAACTGTTTTTTTCTCTGAGGCACTTTATGGTGCCCGTTGTAGAGGCTTCTATGTAAATGTAAATTTTATAGATATTGATGGTTTTGGTGTGGAAGCCATGGGCGAAACAAACTGGACAGGAATTACCATTGATAAATGTGCTTATGTTACCGTGCAGAATTGCGAAATAAATGAATGCCCCACAAGCGGTATTAAAGTTAAAAACCTGGCTTTATACATAAATATTCTTAACAATAAGATGGAACATAACGGACAGAACGGTATTAGTTTAGTGGGTAATTATTGTTTAATTGAAGGAAATGGAATATCGCGTACAGTTCAAAATCACCCTAAAGGGCACGAACCCGGTTTTTCGGGTGCCGATGCGGATGGAATGCGAATATTTGGAACAAATAACGTGATTCGGGCTAATCGATTATTAAATATTGGCGATCCCGATGATGCCGGAAACATTGATCCGCATGTTGATTGTATTCAAAGCTGGGATGGTGGTATCGGTGGTATTCCCGTGATGAGTTATACATTAATTGAAAAAAATATTTTCAGTACCAGGCATCCAAGCGGAAAAGGAATTTTAATTGATGCTACAAACGGGAATACATGTTCTGATTTAATTATCAGAAACAATATTTTTGAATTTAGAGATATGGGGCTAGGGTTTTATGATGGGCGTTTTGCAAATATTTATGTATATAACAATATTTTTAAGGCTTTATTAAATGATAAATCTTGGGGAACTTCTGTTTCGTTTAGAAATATAAATCAATTTGAATATTACAACAATATTACAGTTGATTGTCATCCGCAACACCGCTACATTATTGGTGGTGGGCGAATAGGTTATAATCTGGCATGGAATTCTGACGGGACAATGCCCACCGGTGAACCTGCTTTTTTAAGTAATGAGCTAGTAGGGGGAAATCCTCAATTTACTTCTTATACAGGAGGATATGGTGATAATGATTATCATATACTCGGTAATTCATCAGCTATTGACAAAGGATTAACTTTAAGTAATGTGACGGATGATTTTGACAGTATCCCCCGCCCGCAGGGTTCTGCCTATGATATAGGACCTTTTGAATATAAACCAAAAAAATAAAAAAAATGAACACTTTAATCATTTCACGACTATTTATTCCGGTTTTTTCTGTTCTATTAAT
>JALSLF010000134.1 GCA_026988445.1 Bacteroidales bacterium | reverse complement strand
TAGTTTTAAACCATAAAAAATGTATAATTTCAACTCATTTATGATAATAATTTGCAAAAAAAAGACATACAAAAGCTAAAAATTTATATTTTTAGGTATTTTAATTTGTTATTGCGGATTTAAGGTTTATTATTGTTTTTACTTTCTATTCCTAAATGTTTTTCTGATAATGTCAAAGAACTCAAAATTCCTATAATGATGTTAATGACTTTTTCACTTGAGGTAAAAAAGTCTTTTAACTCTGAAATTAATATTGTATTTTTGTTTGGCAGCATAATTGATATTGTTTGTTTTACAACTTAAAGATACTAATTATCAGTATCTTAACAAAATAATTATGCTGCTTTTTTTCTGTTTTTCAACACTTTAATTAACTTGCGAAAGTTAAATAAATTAAATATCTTGTTAAGTTTAATAAAAGAAACATCCGGTAATTTAGCTATTCTATCAAAAGAAATAAATATGGCTGCAAATTCGCTAAGTTCAAATGCAAACCAACAAGCATCCGGAATTGAGGAAATTTCTGCAACTATGGAAGAAATGACCGCAGCAATTATACAAAATACGGAAAATACTGTTCAGACAGCCCAATCAATTAATAATACTACTGAATTTATTAAAAAAAGTGATACAGTTATTGCTAATTCACTAAAAGCAATACGTAATATAAATTCACGTATTGGGCTTATACGAGTAATTGCAGGAAAAACCAATTTACTGGCTCTAAATGCTGCAATAGAAGCTGCTCGTGCAGGTGAAGCCGGTAAAGGATTTTCTGTTGTAGCTGCCGAAGTAAAAAAGCTCGCAGATAATAGTAGTAAAGGAGCAAACGAAATTGTATCACTTGTACAAGCTGCTATGAAAGATTCAGACCAGGCAGGAAATTTTCAAAAACAAATATCAGACGACATAAAAGCCATTAATAATGTTATCAATGAGTTATCAGCATCTTCATTTGAGCAAAAAAATAGTATTGAGCAAATTAATACTTCGATAATTCAGATAAATGAATCAGCACAAGAAAATGCAAGTATTTCAGAAAATTTAGTCAATGCGGTTGAAAATCTTGCAGTTCAAGCTGAAAAATTAAACCGAATGCTGCATAAAGATGTTTAAGCTAAAAATCAATCATACAAAATTTCTACAATTCATTTATACCAAAATTGTGCATTTATGAACAAAAAAAATAACGAATGCTTTTGTGTTTATAATTGCTCAATTTAGGTTATAATCAACTATTGAATAACAATTTTTTGTTTCGCATTCACAAATAAAATATCACGGATTTCAGGAAAGTTCATAAAAACGGCATCATTATCATGCTTATTAATACATTCACGGTCAAAACCGATAATTACCAAATCGGCAAATTTAGATTTTGCATGAATTAAATTTTCCAATTTATCTTTATAAGGTAAAGGAATTATATTTTGTTTTGATATAGGTAACCTTCCCTCATTAATCACTTTCGTAAGTGCATTAAATTCATCTTTCATCTGCTCTTTTTGAAATGCAACATAAATTTTAATATCTGCTTTTTCCCAATCTTTATGTCCTTTAATTATATAAGAAAGCAATATCATTAAATTGGCATTATTATAATCTTTATTGGTAATCCAAACATGCATTGAAGATTTAAAACCAAAATTATGACCCGATGTACGCAATATTAACAAGTTAAACCGGACAATTTCGGCCATACTACATCCAATTTTTACATTTTCAAGCTCTTCTTTATGATTTTGTTTAAATTCGAGCAATAAAGTATTGTTTTTAAGTCCCGAAAAACCCGAAATTTGAATTACTTGAGCAATTGCCGAAGTAAAAGAAGGTGAAATAACCGTATTTACAAAAACCGATGAGCCGCTTGATTTAACAATCTTCAAAAGTTCTTTTTTTGCTTCTTCAACTTTTTCAATATTTTCCTTAACAAGCATTCCTTGTAAATATGAGTAATAAGTGCCAAAACCATAATAATCAGATAACCATGTAATTAGACTAAATATTTCAAGTCGTTCATGGGTTTTACTGCTAATGGCAATAACCGATGGTCGCCAACTCATAACCGGTAAAGTTTCATGACGCTTTTGAATTTCGAGATGCAATTGGCGCGTAAGTTGAAAAAGAACGTTTTGAAACATGGTGGACAAATCCTGCTTATCTTTATTTTTTGAATGAATACCCAAATAAGTCAAATAAAGCACGGCAAAAGCCAAAATTGCATAAACAGGCTGCATTTGCAGCATAATAAGCACACTTAATACAGCACCCATTAAAGACAAATACCATTTTGAACGAAAAGTAGGTCGATAAGACGGATTGCCCGCAAAATGTTCTAAAAAGGATATGGCACATAAAGCACCATAGGTGGTCATAAAAAACATACTTATTAATTTGGCTACAAAATTAATATCACCAAGAATAATAAAAGTAATGGCTATTAATGAAACAATTAGCAATGCTTTAACCGGTTCATTTTCTTCACCCCTGCCCGATGCTAATATATTATTAATTTTTTCGGAAGGGAAAATACCGTCTTTTGCAATAGCCTGTAGAGTGCGCGGAGCTATAAGTATAGAACCTATTGCCGATGAAAGTGAAGCAGCGGCTAAGCCGATTGGGATAATCGGTCCCCACAATGCAATTTTGCTCATAATAAGTTGGTTGTTCACCAACTCTTCGGGTGTAGCGTTAAAATAAAGTTTAACAACCACTAAGGTGTAGATTAACATACCGGTAAGTGTTGCTGCTAATGTTCCTAAGGGTATTGATTTTCCGGGGTCTTTTAAATCGCCCGACAAGCCAACTCCGGCGGTCATACCGGTAAATCCCGGAAAAACTATTGCGAAGACAATAAAAAAGCCATCGCCATTTTCAATTTTATCAAACAAATTGACATGTTCGGCACTTTCAGAGCCACCCATAAAAAACAAAATTAAAGATACAGCCAAAATAGAAGCAACCACCCATAGCATTTTAACTCCTAAATCTGCTCCCTTGGTAAGCATAAAAATGATTAATAAAACAGCTCCGGGCAAACTGATCATGCGTACATCGGGTACAAAACCAAACTTTTGCTCAATATACGGAAAAAGCGGAGTAAAAGCTTCGGCAAAGGCAATCATATAAAATGCGATGGAAATTATTTGCGAAATTGCTAAGGCTAAACCAATTGCACCACCAATTGATAAACCAAACGAACGGCTAATGATATAATACTCTCCCCCACCTTTTACTTTCAAATTGGTAGCAATTTCAGCAATAGCAAGCCCTGTGGGTATGGTAATGGCATGACCTAATACAATAATCATGAGGGTGCCCCAAAGTCCAAGATTGCCTACGGCATAACCAAAGCGTAAAAATAAAATTGCCCCAAGAATAGTGCTTATGGCAGCCAGAAAAACAGGTGCTGTACCGAAACCGTGTCCGTTTGTTGATGTATTTGAACTCATTTAAAAGTCTTATATTTTCTTTGATAAAAATATAAAAAAAAATACAGCCCGCGAAAACAGACTGTATAAGTTTTCCTAAATTAAGTGATTATAAACTTTGGAAATTGCTTAATTTAGGTATAAACAAGCTTTAAAAAGCATTTAGTTAATCTTTTTATTTTTTCTTTTTAGATACAAATAATCAAGATAATACAGTACTTTAATTGACAACAAATTCGTTTGCGGCTCTTTAAACATCGTGCCTATATTATCAAAATAATC
>JALSLF010000133.1 GCA_026988445.1 Bacteroidales bacterium | reverse complement strand
ACAATATTAAGTGCAGTGGTAGCATTGGTAACAAAAACAATTTCATCGCTTGCACAATTTAAAAAGCGGGCAAGTTCTTCGCGTGCATATTTTAATAAAGTTTCGCGCCTGCGCCCTAAAAATTCAACAGGTTGCCGCTCCAACTCAATTTGCCAATCACGATATACATCCATTACCGGTTTTGGACAAGCTCCGAACGAAGCATTATTTAGGAATACTACATCGGGGGCTAAATAAAACAAATCTTTAATATTTTCCATATTTCAGAATTTCCTTAATGGTTAAAGGATTAAGATAATAAATAAAAAGTTTATTTTTGCAAAAGATTTATGAAAAATACAGAAAACATAAGTGGAATAATTCTTTGCGGAGGCAAAAGCAAGCGAATGGGCAAAAATAAAGCTTTGCTAATGTTAGAGGAAAAGCATGTAATTGCCTATGTTATAGAACTCTTAGCTCAGTTATGTAACAATCTGCTAATTAGTACAAACAGCAAAGATTTAGATTTCTTGAAAATAAAAACAGTACCCGATGAATTTCAAAATATAGGTCCTATTGCCGGAATTTTAAGTGCTCTGAAACAATCAAAAACCGATAAAAATATTATTTTAAGTTGCGATACACCCTTCATAAATAAAGATATAGTAAAATATATGTTGGCAAATTCAAAAAATTACGATGTGGTTTTACCGGTTTTTAACGAGCATTTACAACCAATGACCGGTATTTTCAGTAAAAATATTATACCGCTAATTGAAAATGAAATAAAAGCAGGAAATTTTATACCGCCAAGAATTTTTGAAAAAGGAAATTTAAATAAATTAAAAATAGATAAAAATCTAAAAGGATGGCATAAGCATTTATTTTTCAATATAAATAATCCTACGGATTATGAAAAAGCGAAAGAGATTATAAAAAATATTTCAGGATAAATATTTTTTAATTTGCAATTCGCGAATCACAAATTGCAAATTAAAAATATTGGAAAATTTGTTGATTGCTGTTTACCCTAGGGCTCACATATTGAAACAGTAGATAATATTTTAAATAAATTGTATCTTTTATCAAAAATTTGATTTATTATTGTTGCAAAATTTTAATAGAAAAATTATGAAAATTAAAGTGTTATTTTTCGGAATGCTTTCAGAAATTACCGGTACAGGAAGTATGGAATTAGAAAATATGGAAAACATACGCATTTTGCAATCGCATTTATGGAAAACTTATCCTGAAATAAAAGATATGGACTATCGTTTTGCCGTTAATAAAGAAATAATTAACGGGAAACATGAACTAAAAGATGGTGATGAAGTAGCTCTGTTACCTCCTTTTGCAGGTGGTTGATGTATTAGCTTATATCGTCTATAAAGACATTTGCGTATATTAATTAAATATAGGTTTAATTAATTTTAAAAAAATGCACAAATAGATACGCATTCTTTATCTAATTAAGCAAGATGCGCAAAGCTATTGAAAGGCATCTTAAATATTTTAAAAAAAACAAAAATGACAAACAAAGATATATTAATAGAGGGACCAATACAGCAAGACTTAGTAAGCAAAATAATTAGCGATACTATGCAGGGAAATATAGGGGCACAGTCAATTTTTCTGGGGCAAGTACGTAACGATGTACTCAAAGGAAAAAAAGTGCTTGAAATTGATTATTCGGCTTACGACGAGATGGTAAATACCGAAATGGAAAAAATTTTTGAACACATAAAAAATAAATATGATGATTTACAAAAAATTTATGTGCGCCACTCGGTGGGAGTTGTAAAAGCAGGAGAACACTCTTTGTTTGTACTGGTAGCAGCCGGACATCGCCGTCAGGCGTTTAAAGCCGTTGAAGAAATAGTAGATTTAATAAAAGAAAGACTTCCCGTTTGGAAAAAAGAAAATCTGGAAGGGGGCGGACACGTTTGGACAGAAAACCCGTAATAAAGAATTAATAAGGAATATAATTAAAATCTAAATTAGAAATACCCTGATATATTTTGCCTGATTCAAGAATTTCCTCATCATTTTCAGGATAATACCAATTTACAGTAATCGCTTTATCTGTATATCTATATAATCGTTCAAAAATCTCGATAAATATTTTAGACGAAGCCGAATTAAAGTAATGTAGTTTCATATCCATTACCAGATCGTTACGACCTTCGCGCTCATATTTTTCAAACCATTTTACAATAGGAATATAAAAAGTAGCTATATCCTCAGGGTAAGAATCTCCTTCAAATTTACAGTATCCATCAGTACTTAAAAGAATATACGGTGTATCTTCAGTAGGTTTTCTTTCGATATTTTCCAACATTTTGTTTTAGTTTAGGCAATCCTGTTTCAAAAATACTAATTTTTTTTCAAAAAAAAAATCCCAACATAAGGTTGGGATTTATTTTGCTGCTTGACCTAAGGAAAGAAATAGAAAACTTAATGAACCCCCTACAAGTACTATTTTCATTTTCAGTCGTTATCTTTGCAGCACTTAGAAAAATTAAATTTATTTGTATTCAAGAAACAAAGAAAAGATCAATAAACTCTGTTTCAACCCCTATTAAAATTTTCAATAAATTAAATTTCCTTATTAAAATAAAACTCTTCTTTTGCATCAGCAAAATTAAGATTATCAAAGCGAATAACCTGTTTACACATATTTGATTCTTTAGAATCGCTAAGCGTAAAAGTTAAAACTACCTTATCTACATTTTCAATATCTTTTGGTAAAACATACAGGTAATTTACATATGCCTGATTGGTGTTCTTATCAAAAAAATAATTGATTTTGCAATCAGAATTTTCTCCTGCAACACTTGGAACAACATTAAAATTAACCAAGTTTTCGTTAGAACGTAATTTTATCGAATAAATAAAAACATCTCCGTTTTTGCCTGAAAATTCTTCGTGTCCGACAAATTCAATAGATGGAGTACCACTTTTTAAAGTGCTTCCAAGGTTAATCGTGCTAGCCGACACAATAACTAATAATATGATTAACCAGTTTGTTTTCATTTTTTCAACAAATATTAATAAACACTTTTGCAATGACAAATTTAAATAAAAATTTTTATATAAAACAAATACTTTAAGTAAAAAATTCAAAATTTAAGTAAATTTTTATTGATTTTAGTAAAGCATATAATTCTATATGCCTATATATATCTAATTATGCAACTTATCCGTGATTTATTAAATGATAAGTTAAATTTTTGTTAAGTTTTTTCAGGAATAAGGTATAAAATGGTGAAAAGTTAAAATAATAGCGAAATTAAAGGAGTTAGAAGCACTTTTCTAAATAAAATCATAAAATACAATTTGAACACAATAAATGAAAGTATTCAAATTATTCATTAAAATAAAAAATACAAATTAATAGGGTAATAATTTTTAATGAATATGTTTAAGTAAATTGAGATAATCATCTATTATAATATATTTTACATAATGTATAAAATGTGTTATAATTAATAAAATAAGTTGTAATTAGAAATAATGATATTTTATGAGAAAAATTAATTATACTCAAATAGTAAACTGCTATGAAGTATATATGTATAAAACTGTTTTTATTTAAAATACAATATTGATACCAAAATTAAAGAGAAACTAAATTGAACGATTATGGTTGGTGTAAATGGCAAATTAACAATCACCAATTTTTCGCAAAGTTAAATCACCACTTTTAAGGAGGTGTTTTCCGATTGTTTAAATCTTTGAGTAGCGTAGCGGAACAAAGATTTAAACAATCGGAAAACA
>JALSLF010000132.1 GCA_026988445.1 Bacteroidales bacterium | reverse complement strand
AAGAAACATTAACTTTGTGCTTTAAAAACAAAAATTTATTATCTTGTCATACAATTATTGCCGTTTTATTAGGCAAATTTAGTGTACAAAAAGAGAATAATTGTATATAAAAAGTATAAAATTGTATAATAAAATCAGATTTTTTTTGATTTAATATAAAAATTAGTATATTTATTTTTGCTAAAAAGTATTATTTTTGAGGAATATAAATTTATAATAAAGTTCGTAGCTTTTTTCCAATTAACGAATTATGGCTAATATAAAAGACAAAAAGGAATCGCTGGACTTTGTTTATGACTTTTATGTCAAAATGAAAAAGAATAATATTAATCTGGCTTATGAAGGGGAAATAACCCACCAGATTACAAAAGCTTTTACATCTTTGACAGAGAATAACATGATCAAAGAAGAAGACCCCAATGCGGTTCAGAAAAAAGTGTTCCATGTAATGGTTGAATGTTTGCAAAATATCAGCAAACATGCCGAAAACAGGAACAATATCGTTACATCAAAAGATGGGCGTGGTATATTTATGGTAAGTAAAAACGATTTAGAATATAATGTTACCACAGGTAATGTGATTGATAACGATAAAGTTCCGGAACTTAGAGAAATGTTGGAAAACATTAACCGACTTGATCCGGATGGATTAAAAAAATTATATAAGCAACAAATGCGTGAAGGAAGGCTTTCCGAACGTGGTGGAGCTGGATTAGGTTTTATTGATATTGCCCGTAAAACCGGACAAAAACTTATATACAGCTTTTTAACCATTAACGAAGAAAAATCATTTTTTGTTTTAACATCAACTATTTCCAGACTAAAATCTTAAAAAACAATAATAATTATGCAAGCGATAAAGATTAAAGGCACAGACGATACTCCAAATGTTATTTTAGATAAAGACAACGGTATTTTTGAAATATCAGGACGTTCTTTACCCGAAGATGTTGCTGCGTTTTATGAGCCCATTCTTGAATGGCTGGATGAATATGCAGAAGATCCTTTGGATAAAACCGTTTTTAATTTCAAACTTGAATACTTTAATACTGCCTCGTCAAAGTTATTGTTAGATGTGCTTTTAAAATTAGAAGACATGTACGATGATGGTAAAGATGTTATGGTGCGTTGGCATTATCCTGATGATGATGAAGATATGGAAGAAGCAGGTGAGGAATATGCAGATATTGTTGAAGTTCCTTTTGAACAAGTAAGCTATACTATTGATTAAAACCCTTACTGACACCTGAAATTATTGTTTCTCAGATAAAGGTTTTAGTATAATTAACAAAATATGAGTGAGGAAATATTAAAAGCATTAATGCAACTTTTTGCAATTATCGCAAAGCAAGACGAAGGTGTTGAACACAACGAACTTGCTTATGTTGAAAATTTCCTTACCTCACAGTTAAGCGAAGAAGCAGCACAAGAATACCTTACACGTTTTAAAGAGCAAGCCGGAATCATCGGCGGTAGAACCGAAAAAAGAAAAGCACGACTTACCGCTGTTAATGAGTCGGTTAGAGTGCTTGGAATTTGTCGTAAAATCAACAAAAAGCTGGACCAAAAACAAAAAGTAATTGTTTTGGTGCGTCTTTTTGAGTTGATAAATGCCGACCGCCGTTTCTCCGAGCAACGAATGGCGATTATAAATACTGTTGCCGAAGTTTTTAATATTGATAAAGATGAATTTAAAAATATTGAAAACTTTGTAATCCAAGACCAAATCAGTGAGCTGGATGATGAATCAATTTTGATAGTTAACGATAAAGAAAATTACTGTACTTTTTGCAATCACATCAAATCCGAAGCGCTTGACGGAAACATTTTGATACTGCAAGTAAAAAGAACAGACCTTTATTTTTTACGATATACTGGTAAACAGGATGTTTTCCTTAACGGGCAAGGTGTTTTTAATAACCGTATTTACCTTTTTGCACCGGGTAGTACTGTACGGCTTCCTAAAGGAAAACCAATTTATTATAGCGATGTTGCTGCCACATTTCTTGCCGATAAAGACTTTACGCGCTTATCTTTCAACGTAAAAGATGTGAGTTATCGTTTCCCCACGGGGAACTTGGGTTTACGGAATATCACTTTTTCGGTTACCCACGGTAAATTAGTGGGAATTATGGGCGCCAGTGGTGCCGGAAAAACCACTTTGTTGAATGTGCTTGCCGGTATTAATACCCCTACCGAAGGTGAAGTGGTTATCAACGGAATTAATTTTCATCAAGAGCCCGAAAAGCTTGAAGGAGCGATTGGCTACATTCCGCAAGATGACCTTTTGATTGAAGAACTTACTGTTTTTGAGAACCTTTTTTATAATGCAAAGCTTTGTTTTAAAGGCAAACCGGACGAAGAAATTACTGAAATTGTAAATACAACCTTACAGAACTTGGGTTTGTATGAGCGGAAAGATTTGAAAGTAGGTTCGCCCATGAACAAAACTATTTCAGGAGGACAAAGAAAACGCTTAAATATTGCCTTAGAACTTATTCGTGAACCATCCATACTTTTTGTTGATGAGCCTACATCCGGACTTTCATCCCGCGACTCGGAAAATGTTATGGACCTTTTAAGCGAGTTAACCCTGAAAGGGAAGCTCATATTTATTGTTATCCACCAGCCCTCGTCTGAAATATATAAAATGTTCGACCAGATGATTATTCTGGATCAAGGCGGATATATGGTGTATTTCGGTAATCCGGTTGAAGCAATCGTTTATTTCAAAAAAATTGATAACCAAATTAACAGTGAAGTAGGGGAGTGCCCCACCTGTGGTAATGTTACCCCTGAACTTGTTTTTAATATAATCGAAGCACAGGTAGTTAATGAATTTGGGCAATATACCGATCAGCGAAAAGTTTCACCGGCAAAATGGGCTGAACATTTTGGGCATTATCGTAAAGATGTTATTCATGACGATGTACATGAGGACCCGCCAAAAAATTTGAGTATTCCTAAATGGTTAAATCAATTCCGTATTTTTATGACACGGGATGTTCTGTCAAAAGTGAGTAATACTCAATATGTTGTATTAAATTTACTTGAAGCACCTTTGCTGGGCTTTATTTTGTCTTTCATTATATATTATATTGCCGACCCTTCGTCAAATGTTTATATCTTTTACGATAACGAAAATATTCCGCCCTATATTTTTATGAGTATTGTGGTGGCATTATTTTTAGGCTTAACCGTTAGTGCCGAAGAAATATTCCGCGACCGGAAAATACTGAAAAGAGAGAAATTTTTAAATCTCAGTCGGTCTGCTTACTTGTTTTCTAAAATTAGTATTCTTACTACAATTTCAGCTATACAGGCCGTATTATTTGTTCTTATAGGAAACTATATTTTAGGTATTCAAAACATGTATTTTCAGTACTGGTTAGTACTTTTCAGTGTTTTTGTATTTGCCAATATGATGGGTTTGATTATTTCCTCTTCATTCAATTCGGCAGTTACCATTTACATTCTTATTCCTTTGCTTATGATTCCGCAAATGGCTTTGGGTGGGGCTATGTTTAGTTTTGATAAGTTAAACAGAGCTTTAGGTTCATTGGGGCAAGTACCGCTGATTGCCGAATTTATGGCATCGCGTTGGGCATATGAAAGTTTAATGGTAAATCAGTTTAAAAATAACAAATACGAACGGATATTTTATAAAGTTGACCAAAAAATAAGTACGGCTAATTACAAGCAAGTATATTATCTGACACGTCTTTCAGATGCCGTTGAAGAAAACCTGGATTGGTTTG
>JALSLF010000131.1 GCA_026988445.1 Bacteroidales bacterium | reverse complement strand
AGCTTGGAAAAATATAAATTGATTAACCGCATATCCGGCTGGGTAGTTTTTTTAATTGCTTTTATTACTTATTACCTTACCATTGAACCAACGGTAAGTTTTTGGGATTGTGGTGAATTTATTTCAAGTTCGTTTAAATTGGAAGTAGGTCATCCGCCCGGAGCACCTTTTTTTATGCTGATGGCAAAGTTTTTCTCACTTTTTGCATCGGATGTAACCCAAGTGGCAGCCATGATTAATACTTTATCGGCATTAATGAGTGCACTCACTATTTTGTTTCTTTTTTGGACTATAACACATATTGCCCAACGCATTGCCGGCAAAGAAAAATCTTTAGAAATTGCCAATTCAATAGCTATATTTTTTGCAGCCGCAGTTGGTGCATTAGCTTATACTTTTTCCGATACCTTTTGGTTTTCGGCAGTTGAAGGCGAAGTATATGCAAGTTCATCTTTATTTACAGCACTGGTATTTTGGGCTATTCTGAAATGGGAAAATACTGCCGATGAAAAATTTGCCAATCGTTGGTTGGTTTTTATTGCCTATTTAATGGGGCTGTCAATAGGAGTACATTTACTAAATTTATTAGCTATTCCGGCAATTGTATTTGTATATTATTTTCGTAAATACAAACCGGATAAAAAAGGAATTATCAAAGCGGGTATTGCCTCCATTTTAATTTTAGGAGCAATTATGTACCTAATAATTCCCGGAGTTGTATGGTTGGCTTCGCGTTTTGAGTTGCTTTTTGTAAATGGTTTCGGACTCCCCTATCACAGCGGTACTATTTTTTATATAGTCTTACTTTTTGGAGGCTTGGCTTATGGTATTTATTACAGCATGCAAAAAAACAAAGTTCTGCTAAATACTGTATTAAGCATGCTTACAGTTATTATCATCGGATATTCGTCTTATGCATTAATTATTATTCGCTCCAACGCCGATTTGCCCATGGACCAAAATAAGCCCGATGATGTATTTAGTTTATTATCTTATCTAAACAGAGATCAATATGGCGACAACCCTTTAGTGTACGGTCAATATTTTAATTCAAAACCCGTAGGATATATTAAAAAGTCACCCATTTACGAAAAAAGAAACGGAAGATATGAAGTGGTCGATTATAAATTAGGCTATGAATTTGAAGAGGGAGCCAAAACCATATTCCCGCGTATGTGGAGCAATCAACCCAATCATATTGAAGGATATATAAATTGGGCAGGTATAAAAAACAGAGATAAAAAGCCAAGTTTTGCCGAAAATTTAAGTTTTTTCTTTAAATATCAATTAAATTTTATGTATTTCCGCTATTTTATGTGGAATTTTGCCGGCAGACAAAACGATATTCAAGGACACGGAAACGTTATGAACGGAAATTGGATTAGCGGTATTCCGATTATTGACAATGCTCGCCTAGGAGACCAAGATAAATTACCCACAAGCCTAAAAAATAATAAAGGACGAAATAAATATTACTTTTTACCGCTGATTCTGGGTGTTCTTGGAATGGTGTATATGTATGGTAAAAATCAAACGGGAAAAAACTTCTTTTGGGTAGTACTTTTGTTCTTTTTCTTTACAGGAATTGCGATTGTTTTGTATCTGAACCAACCGCCTTTTCAACCGCGCGAGCGTGATTATGCCTATGCAGGCTCTTTTTATGCTTTTGCCATTTGGATTGGTTTTGGCGTTTTAATGCTTTACGATTGGTTAAAAAAGTTAAGTCCGTCAACAGTGTCTGCTGTATTAGCAGGAATTATAAGCCTTACAGCTGTTCCGGGAATTATGGCACGTGAAAATTGGGACGACCATGACCGTTCAGGACGATATACTGCACGCGATTTTGCATACAATTATCTAAACTCATGTGCACCCAATGCCATTTTATTTACCAATGGCGATAACGATACTTTCCCGCTTTGGTATGCCCAAGAAGTAGAGGGCATACGCACCGATGTACGCGTAATTAATTTAAGCTATTTGAATACCGAATGGTACATCACACAAATGAAACACAAAGCTTATGAAAGTGAGCCGGTTCCTTTTTCAATGACCAAAGAACAATACGGTACGGGAAAAAGAGATGTTATTTATATTCAAGAATTAAAAAAAGAGCCTGTTGAATTACAAAAAATAATGGATTTTGTAAAAAGTGATGACCCGCGTACAAAATTGCAACAATACGGGGGTGAAAAATATATTCCTGCACGCAAAATGCTCTTAAAAGTAGATTCAGTAGCAGTAATGCAAAATGAAGTAATCATGCCCAACGAAGCACCTTTGATGCTAAAACAGATGAGTTGGGAGTTAAAGGGCAATTACATACGAAAAGCACAAATGATGGTTTTGGATTTACTGGCAAGTAATAATTGGAAAAGACCGATATATTTTGCCATAACCATTGGACCGGACGGATATTACGGTTTACAAAAGTTTTTTCAATTGGATGGTTTAGCTTATAGGGTAGTTCCTATTGAATCTTCACCGGCATCGGGACAAATTGCGCGAGTAAACAGCGATATTTTGTATAATAAAATAATGAATACTTTTAAATGGGGCGGAATTGAAAAAGAAAAGGTTTACTTAGATGAGAATAACCGCCGAATGTTGATGAATATAAAAAATAATTTTGCACGTTTAGCTAATGCTTTAGTAAAAGAAGCTAAAATAGACTCGGCAATTACTGTTTTAGACAAGGCGGTTAAAATTATGCCCGAAAATAAAATTCCGTACAGCTATTATGACTTACTTATTGCCGAGGCTTATTATCAAACAAAAACGCCCGAAAAAGCAGACCGGATAATGCAAATAGTTGCCAATCATACAATGGAAGAGCTCCGTTATTTTATGTCTTTACCCGATAATTATCAAAAACCTATGAGTAAAGATATTAGACGCTCATTAATGATGGCACAAGAAATATTGCGCCTGACACAAAAATATGAACGTCCTGAGTTGTTTGATGAATTGAATAAAAAATTTGAACGAATTATTGGTACGGGTATGTAATACTTAAACCTAAATACACGACTATCCTTTATTGTATGCTTAGCTCTGTATTTAAGCTTAAAAAAGGTATGTTATTTGTAATATATTTTATAACAGATATTGGAATAAATATATTCACAAATGTTAAATAAATCGATATAAAATCATAAATAACTAATAGTCAGATTATAAAAATTTGGTATATTCTAATTAAATATTTATTTTAGCAGTTCACAAAGAAAGGCTATTTGTAATACAAATTAAAAATAAAATAAAGTTCTTATAATAATTATCCGGTAAACTCGTTATTAGGTGGTTATCGGAAATTTGTATGTTATTAAATGAAAAACGCAACAAATGAAAAAATTAATTAATTGGAGTGATGCCTATTCTATTGGCTTTGATACTATTGATAACCAGCATCAAAAGCTGGTTGAATTGATTAATAAGCTGTATGATGCATTTTTATCAGCTAAAGCTCATGATATTATTAATGATATTCTGGATAGTATGATTGAATACACCGAATATCATTTCAAATTTGAAGAAGATTTATTTCGTAAATTCGGATATCCTCAACACGAGGAACACGCTGCCATTCACGGTCTTTTTGTTGCCAAAACACTTGATTTTAAACAAAAGCTCATGGAAGGAACCACCACAGTAACTTACGATATTATGTATTTCTTACGCGATTGGCTTATTGAACATATTCAGGGCGAAGATGTTAAATATGTTGATTTTTTTAAAGAACAAGGTGTTTTTGAAAACGA
>JALSLF010000130.1 GCA_026988445.1 Bacteroidales bacterium | reverse complement strand
ATGGACCGATTCTTTAAAAATGACATATTTTTAAAAAAATATAAATATTGCCGGAATTTATTTTGCCAAATTACGAATTATCATATTATAAGCAAAATAAAACATAGATAAGCTAAATGTATATAGTGAATAAAAATGTATTTAGGAAAAATTTATAATCAATTTAGGTATTAAACAATTGTTGCCAAATTTAACAGTTCTGCACTAATCTCCAAACCAACAAATTCAAGGGACTGTTTGTTTATTTCAAATCCAAGATTAGGTATTTCTCCAACAATATTAATCATACCGCCGGTTTGACAAAAATTATTTATATTGTAAGCAAGGGTCAGTATGGGTTTATGTTTTAGCGTTGAAATTACCGATTCGGTTTCTGATGCATGAATACCCGTAAAAAACACTAAATGACAATTACGAATTTCTCGTGCATCATTAAATAATTCAACCTTCCAGTCCCTATCTTGGATTTTTTTTTCGCGTAAAGTAATTGACAATGGGGTTCCAAATGCATTATTTTTATAGATACCGATAATAAAAGGCGAAACACTAAAATTAAAGGCTCTTGGGGGCCATGAAATGAATTTAGTCATATTAAATATATAACTGGCAATAATGCGTTCCGGTTTATCTTTATTATCTGTACCAAACATATGCTTCACAAAATTTTCGATAAAGTTAATAATTTTGTACTAATTTCTATATTCTGATTTTGAATTTCTGTATAATTAATCTCAAAACTTGTACTTCCATCCCTGCTAATCATATTTATCATACCGCCTTTTTCGCAAAAGCCTTCTATATTATCACCTACAAGCAAAATATTTTTTTTCTCGGATAATTTAATAATTTCCCTTACATTTAGTTTCTTTTCCCATGAGATAAATACAATTGAATGATCAACAATCTTGTTAGTTTGATTACTACATATTATTTGCCAATCTTTATATTCAAAATTATTTTTTGATTGAATTTCATAATTTATTGATGAATTATCATTTGTATAGATAAACAACACCTTGTTTTCATTACTATGGTATGGATACCAATCAATAAACTTTGAAAGGTTAATTAATGCATCCAGTTTGTCTTTTTCATAATTATTTTGTGCATAAGCAGTAAAATAGCAAAAAATTAGAATAATGATTAACCCAAATTTAAAAAGTTTCTGTGATGTTTTCATAATTTTATTAATTTTGACTAATAATTAAAAGGCTTAAATTAAAATTTGATGTAAAAGTACATAAAACTTTACATATTTACAAGTATTAGCGTAAATATTTATAAAAATATTTACTTTTAGCCTATTTAATCAATGGAAGGAAGTATTTTTAAATTTATATCTGTGTGTATTTTGCTCTTGCAAAGTGTCACTTTTTTCATAAAAACAGAGTCTATTAAAAATACCAAAGCTAAATATTGTTACGTTTAAGTCTTAATTTGTTATAATTATCTTTAGAAAGCATATTAGATTTATAACAATTTGAACAAATAGCTTAATGCTAAAACAATTAGTTTCAACAATTTAATTAAAAATTTAATCTCATGAAGAAAAGTACCCTGATTTTATTTGTTCTGCTAAGTTTTCTAATTTCTGTACAAGCACAAACAGATAATACATTAGTAGTAAGCGAAAACCAAGAAGCAGAACTGGCTTATAATAAAGGTAATGAGTTTTTTTTGAACAATGAATACAAAAAAGCCGTTGAAAAATTTACCGAAGCCATTAAAATAAAAAGTAATTATTATCAGGCATATTATAATCGTGCATATGCAAAAGTTTATCTCAAAGACTATAAATCGGCATTAGATGATTTAAACAAGGCACTTGAAATTAAACCTGATTATGCTAATGCTTATTTTGGCAGAGGATATGTTAAAATTTATATGAACGATAGTAAAACAGCCGTAAGAGACTTTACTAAAGCTTATACTCTTGGAAAAAAAGATGCTAAAAACTATTTCTACCGGGGAGTTGCCAAATTTATGAACAAAAATTATGATGGTGCATTAATAGATTTTACCGAAGCTATAAAACTGGAACCAAACAATGCTTATGCCTATAATCATCGCGGAAGTGCCCAACTTAAATTAGAAAATTATGATGCAGCAGTAGCCGATTATGAAACTGCAATAAAAAAAGACCCAAAATTAGTTGCTGCCTATACAAATATGGGAAGTGCCAAGCACTTAATGAAAGATTATGACGGAGCTATTGAAGCATATACTAAAGCCATTGAAATAAAACCGGTTGATTATTTAGCTTATAACAACAGGGGTTCGGTTAAGTTTGATCAAGAAAAATACGAAGATGCCCTTAAAGATTTTCAAAAATCTATTGAATTGAAAAATGACTATGCTTTAGCATACAATAACTTGGGTGCAGCATTTATGAAATTGAAAAAATATGAAGATGCACTAAAACAATTTAATAAAGCCATTGAAATTAACGGAAATTATGCCGAAGCATTTGCCAATAGAGGCAATGCAAAAGAAATGCTTAGAGATTTTGACGGTGCATGTAACGATTGGAAAACCGCGGTTAAATTAGGCATTAAAAATCCGAAAATATTCACTAAAGGATGTAAATAATCATCTTTATTCTAAATCAAAAAATAGATTAAAATAATATAAAATCGTTTTATTATGAAGCTTGTAAGATTAATTGTACTTTTTACTATTATATCAACCTGTTCATACAGTAGTTTGGCACAGGAAAGAATCCATGTAAAGAAAAAAGATTTTTTTGTGTCGGAAGATGGCTTTGCAGCCGCATGGAAAAGTGTTAAAAAAGGAAATTTTCAATTTTATCAACACCGCCCGGCAAGCTATAAGCGTGCAGTTGCCTATTATAAATACGCTTTGGAATACAACTCGGAAAATCCTGAATTAAATTTATTAATGGCAATATGTTTATTACGCTCTGACCCAAAACAGGATGCATTACAATACATTCAAAAAGCAATAGATTTAAAAGAAGATGTGCATCCGCGAGCAAAATTTTTTCTGGCAAGAGCATTACACATGAATATGGAATTTTCAAAAGCTATAAATGCTTACGAAGAGTATAAAGAAAGCCTTAACGCAAAACAACTATCCATTCAAAGTCCTAAAATTGATAAATACATAGAAGAGTGTGAAGCCGGAAAAAAACTAAAAAAAGCCAATGAACGTGTAATAATTGAGAATGTAGGAGAAAATATTAATTCGGAATATGATGATTACGGAGCCATTTTATCTGCCGACGGCAATTTAATGGTATTTACATCACGAAGAGGAACAGAGGGTGATCGTTATAACCCAATTGATAATAAATACTATGAAGATATTTATACCAGCAGCTTTGAAAATAAAGAGTGGACCCCGGCAGAAAGCGTTGGTAATCCGGTAAATTCAAAGTGGAATGATGCTGCTGTGGCTTTCTCCGAAGATGGACAAAAATTAATCTTTTACCGAGGAAGAAAACGCGACGGAGACTTATATGTTGCAACCCTACAAGGCAGCCATTGGGGGAATATTCATGATATTACCCATAAATTAAATCATAAAAAATCACAAGAAACAGCAATATGTTTTGATGAAGAAGGAACAACCGCTTATTTTATAAGCAATATAAAGGATAATAATTACGGGGGTAAAGATATTTATTATAGTATTCAAGAAAACGGAAAATGGAGCAAACCCATTAATTTGGGCGATGTGATAAATACTCCTTACGATGAAGGTTCCATTTATATCACCCCCGATGAAAAATTTCTGTATTT
>JALSLF010000129.1 GCA_026988445.1 Bacteroidales bacterium | reverse complement strand
TTTTCTTCAATAAATTTTATTAATGTATCAGCCATTTGTCTATGCTGTTCTATTTTAGGATGTGTTTTCAGCCCCATATAAGGGAAAAACAAAGTATATATTTTAACATCATTAATTTCTGCAACGGCTTGTTTAATGTATCCTTCCCATGATTCTTCCGGTTTTACGGCACTCATCGGGCCTAAGGCACAAATTATGTTTGCCTTGGGATACACATTTCTGATATTAAGAACAAACGCTTTATATTTTTCAATAATGTATTTTCTTGTCGGCTTTTTATTTCCAAAACGATGTTTAAATTCAGGGTAATCCGGTCTTTGTATTAGTGTATGGTCATTTTGAAGCAAATTAATAACTACCAAATCGGGCTGCATTTTTGTAAAATCCCATCGACTGCTTGAATCCGTAGGATTCAAACGATAATACATTTCGGGCATAATTAAGGGAAACCAACTAATGGTAATGCCAATTCCACTTTTTGTAGTTGAATAATAACCGGCATGAAAATGACGCGCCGTAATTGCAGCATAAGTTAAATAATTATTGGTTAATGTACTGTCCGGAGAATCGCCAAGGGTATCCTCAATAGCATATCCGGCAGTAATTGAATTTCCGAAAAATTCAATATTCTTTTTGGCTTGGGGCGGAGCATCTAATAATTTTGTGTTTTCTCCCGTTTTGAATGCGTAAATATAGCTTGCCCCCTTATCCCACTCTGTTCGTTTAAAAATTTCGATATTGTGTTTTGTGTTTTTGATGTTTGAAACAAGAGTATACCATTGTTTGGTTGAGTCAGGATGAAAAAGGAAAATACTATCTTGGTCAAGAATAATGTTGTAGTAATTTTTGCCGTATTCGTCTTGCATCAAAATTTTTAAATCACTGCCTTTAAAATTTAGTTTTACCGAACTTCCTTGCCAGTAGATTACAGCAGCAGTATCTGTAAAATTAATTCTCCCTGTATAAGAGATTTGTTTGTTATCAAAACTAATTAGTTTTGAATGTTTTTGATTTCCTTCTTGAATACCACACTGTGTAAAAAGCACTATAATTATAAAAAGGTAAAATTTTTGCATAATGTTCTCATATTATTATGTTAGCAAATAAAACCTACAAAATCTAAAATCGGCACTCTAAAAATTTTCAAAATATACAATCGTACAATTTAGGTAAAAGTAAACATTAATTTAAAATAAGCCTCGACTTTTTTACACTTAATAATAGCTAAATTTAGAGTGTTCAATTTAGGCTATAATTATTAAATTATGGTTGTAGAATTATGTTTACCGAAAAAATTGTATTTTTGCCATAATGCTCATCAAACCGGTTAATTTTGAACAATACAAAAGTACTTTTAATAAACCCACCGCTTACACAATTAAATACGCCTTATCCGGCAACGGCTTATTTAAGCGGATTTTTAAAGGAACATGGCATTAATACCGCTCAAGCTGATTTAGGAATTGATTTAATAAATAAAATTTTCTCGACAGAAGGCTTAAAACAAGTTTTTAAAGAAATAAAAAACGGGGATTATTCGCTTTCGGAAAACGCAGAACGTATTTTAAACTTACAAAACGAATATCTGCAAACAATAGATGATTTGATAAGTTTTTTACGTGGTAAAAATGAAAGTTTAATGCATAAAATTTGCACACGAAACTTTTTACCGGAAGCATCAAGGTTTAATCAAATCAGTGATGAAGAGTTTGCTTTCGGGAATATGGGCATACGCGATAAAGCGCGTTATTTTGCCACACTCTATATCGAAGATATAGGCGATTTAATTAAAGATACACTAAGCCCTGATTTTGAATTTACCCGTTATGCCGAGCATCTGGGTATGTCAGCACATAGTTTTGACAATTTAGAACAGCGACTTCAATCGCCCCCTGATTTTACGGATAAATTAATGTTGGATTTGTTTGCTGAAAAAATTAACGAAACAAAACCAAACATAATTGGTTTTTCGATACCTTTTCCCGGAAATCTTTTAGGAGCTTTGCGTTGCGCCCAGTTTGTAAAAAAATATTATCCCACAATTAAAATAGTATTCGGAGGCGGATACCCAAGTACTGAATTGCGTGAATTATCGGATATTCGCGTGTTTAATTATACCGATTTTATTGTCTTAGACGACGGAGAAATACCTCTTTTACAAATTATTAAATTTATAGACCATAAAATTAAAAAAAATGAACTTAAAAGAACTTTTATTAATGAAAACGATGTAGTAAAATACATTAACAACCCTTTTGTTAAAGATATTGCCCATGAAAATACAGGCACCCCTGATTATTCGGATCTATCACTACATAATTACTTATCGCTAATTGAAGTAACAAATCCTATGCATCGGCTTTGGACAGACGGCAGATGGAACAAACTTACGCTGGCACATGGTTGTTATTGGCATCGTTGCACATTTTGCGACACAAGCCTTGATTATGTAGGTAGATTTGATGCGGCAAGCGCAAAAACACTTGTAGATAAAATTGAAAAAATTATCGAGCAAACCGGTGAAAAATCCTTTCATTTTACCGATGAAGCTGC
The DNA here is from genome assembly GCA_026988445.1 of Bacteroidales bacterium. Classification (GTDB taxonomy): domain Bacteria; phylum Bacteroidota; class Bacteroidia; order Bacteroidales; family NBLH01; genus NBLH01. Next base: position 1,233 of record JALSLF010000129.1, on the reverse strand, counting down.
CCCACCCTCTTTATTAGCTGAACTATCATTAGAACTTTTGCGCCGGAAATTAAACATTATCTGGTGGACAAATATTCGGTTTGAGAGCGGTTTTAGCCCTGATATAGCCCAACTTATGGCAGAATCGGGCTGTATTGCCGTAGCAGGTGGTTTAGAAGTGGCTTCGGACCGGCTATTAAAATTGATAAACAAAGGTGTAAGTCTGAAACAAGTTAGTAAAACCACCCGAAATTTAGCCAGAGAAGGCATTATGATACACGCATATCTGATGTATGGTTTTCCAACACAAACAGCGAAAGAAACGATTAATTCATTGGAAGTTGTACGTCAGCTGTTCTATCACAGACTAATTCAGTCAGCATATTGGCATTTGTTTACCGTAACTGTTCATAGTCCGGTAGGGAAAATGCCTGAGAAATTTAAAATTAGCATTCCTGATGGTCAGCACGGCAGCTTTGCCAACAACGATTTAAAGCATATTGATAAGGCAAATAATCATAAAAAATTTGGAAAAGGATTAAACAAAGCTTTGTATAATTATATGCACGATATTGGTTTTGATTTTCATTTACAAGAATGGTTTGATTTTCAGGTACCCGAAACCGACGTTGATGAATTTTTAATTGAAAAATACTTAGACTTACCTGATAAACCGGATTATGATAAATTAAAATACAAATTATATTTTATCGGAAACAGGGCAAAACTTATTAGCAATAAAAGAAAATCGCAACTTATATTTCACACCAAGCAAGAGCTTATTAAAGTTAAAGATGAAGATAAAATTATCCACGCAGTATCAGAATTGTTAGAAAAACTTACCGGTTTTAAATATGTATATTTATCGGATTTTTCTGAAAATTTTGAAAATCAAACAGGTATCTCCTTTAAAATGTTTGCTCAAACCGATACCTGGTATAAACTTAAAAAGGCTGGACTGATTTTAATAAAAACTTAAATCAGCTACTATTTTCAAATACAAAGCTGTGGATTTAAGAACTTTAAGAATATTTAGAGTTATGGATTTAAAGAAAAATAATTTGTTTTTACTTAAGAAATTATTATATTGGCTTCCATATTATTGTGTCAGAGGGGAAATCACGACTTAGCTTAAATAGGTAATGACTAAACTAAAATACATCATATTAGTTTACATGCAGTTATTTGCTATAATGAGCTTATTCTCACAAGAGAATAAAGATACATCGAATATTGATATTTTATTCAACCTGA
>JALSLF010000128.1 GCA_026988445.1 Bacteroidales bacterium | reverse complement strand
TTAAACTTCTAAAATCAAATATCCTTAATCGGTGTTCAACATTCAACTTCATGCTTGTAATGGTGCTCTATTTGCCGAAAGATGACATTTGGCTCTTCTTTTTATACATAATCGCTATGTTTTGCTATGATTTAAGAATAAAGAACATCGATTAACGATTTAAGATTTATTTAAGAGTTGCCTGTACGCAGTCTTAAACTTCTAAAATCAAAAATCGTTAATCTTTCCGCCGGTAGTCGGACAAGTTGTTCAATATTCAATTTTATACTCGCAGTAGTATTTTTATTCGCTCAATTCTGATTAATGCGCCGAAACAAAAGAAAAAAATTCTGCAAATAAAATTTATCCATTAACTTTGTGAGAAAACAAAACAAAGTTATGAGTAACCGAATTTGCAGATTATTTAATATACAATACCCGATTATTCAAGGGGGTATGATATGGTGTAGCGGCTGGGAACTGGCAAGTGCCGTTAGTAATGCCGGTGGTCTTGGCTTAATAGGTGCCGGCTCTATGTATCCAGATATTTTACGTGAACACATACAAAAGGCAAAAAATGCCACAAAAAAGCCCTTTGGTGTCAATATTCCCCTTATTTATCCCGATATTGAAGAACACATTAAAATTATTATTGAAGAAAAAGTACCGATTGTATTCACATCGGCAGGAAATCCGAAAACATGGACAAAAACTTTGCAAGCCGAAGGTATTAAAGTTGCCCATGTTATTGCCAATAGTAAATTTGCCGTTAAGTGCGAAGATGCCGGTGTAGATGCCATTGTTGCCGAAGGCTTTGAAGCGGGAGGACATAACGGACGCGAAGAAAGCACCACATTAAGTTTAATACCATTGGTGCGCAGTAAAACCGTTTTACCCCTAATTGCTGCCGGAGGAATTGCCACAGGCAGGGCTATGCTCGCCACTATGATTTTAGGTGCCGATGGCGTACAAATGGGCAGCCGTTTTGTTGCATCCGAAGAATCATCAGCTCATATTGAGTTTAAAAAGGCAGTGGTAAATGCCGGCGAAGGCGATACGCTTCTTAGTTTGAAAAAACTAATTCCCGTTCGTTTGTTAAAAAACGATTTTGCCCAAAAAGTTGCGCAAGCCGAAGCCGAAGGTAAACCGGCAGAATATTTAAAAGAGCTTCTGGGTAAGGCGCGTGCAAAAAAAGGTATGTTTGAAGGTGATTTAATTGAGGGAGAATTGGAAATAGGACAAATATCGGCTTTAATTGATAAAATCAAACCGGTTAAAAACATCATTAGCGATATTATTTTGGAATACAGAGTAGCACGCAGCCAAATTAGTCATGTAAAGTTTGATTTTTAATCTTCTTAAAAAGCAAAAACTTGAATAAATACCAACAAATATTGGTAAAATATTGGGGATATACTTCCTTTCGCGAACTACAAGAGGAAATAATCCGTTCTGTGGACGAAGAAAAGAAAGATACCTTGGGTTTATTACCCACAGGCGGAGGTAAATCCATTATTTTTCAGGTACCGGCATTGCTTAACGAAGGTTTGTGCTTGGTAATTACCCCGCTCATTGCCCTGATGAAAGATCAGGTAGAAAACCTGAAAAAACAAAAAATAAAAGCCGCCGCAATTTATTCGGGAATGACTTATCATGAAATAGATATTGTACTGAATAATTGTATTTACGGAGCTTATAAATTTTTATACGTTTCGCCCGAAAGGTTAAGTACCGATATTTTTTTGGCGCGTTTATCCAAAATGAACATCAACTTGTTGGTTGTAGATGAAGCGCATTGCATTTCGCAATGGGGCTACGATTTTCGACCGGCTTATTTAAAAATTGCCGAAATTCGTAAACATTTACACGATGTTCCCGTTTTGGCATTAACGGCAAGTGCTACCAAGGAAGTAGTTGCCGATATTCAAAAAAATTTGCTTTTTAAAGAGGAAAATGTTTTCCGTAAAAGTTTTGAACGGGAAAATTTAGTATATTTTGTACGCGAAACAGAAGATAAACTCAAAGATTTACTAAAAATAATCAATTCTATAAGAGGCAGCGGAATTATTTATGTACGCAACCGGAAAAAAACCAAAGAAATTGCACATTATTTACAACAAAATAATATTAGTGCCGATTATTTTCATGCAGGTTTAGAAAGCAAGTTAAAAGACTATAAACAAAATGCATGGAAAAATGGTCGTATTCGCGTAATTGTTTCTACAAATGCCTTTGGCATGGGTATAGATAAAGCCGATGTTCGTTTTGTAATTCATTATGATTTACCCGACAGCCCTGAAGCCTATTATCAAGAAGCAGGACGGGCAGGACGAGACGGAAAAAAATCTTTTGCCGTACTTTTGTATCATCAATCGGATAAGGCTAAACTTAAAAAACGAATTTCGGATACATTTCCCGAAAAAGATTTTATTCGCCGGGTATATGAAGCATTAGGAAACTATTACGAACTACCTGTTGGAGCAGGAAAAGGCAGAATGCTGGATTTTAAAATCGGTGATTTTATATCTAAATTCAGTTTGCCGGCATTACCGGCTTATAATGCAATAAAATTATTGCAAAACGAAGGCTATATTGAGCTTTCCGAAGATTTTTTTACTTCATCAAAACTTATGTTTATTGTCCCGCAACCGGAATTATATAAACTGCAGGTTGCCAATAAAAGTATGGATGTTTTCATAAAAACCGTTTTGCGTACTTATGGCGGTTTATTTTCAAGTTATATAAATATTGATGAAGACTATATTGCCAAACAATTGAAAACCAAAGTTGAAGTTATTTATGACTTATTGCAACAATTAGATAAAATAAAAATCGTTAAATATATTCCGCAACGGAAAATCCCTTTTATTATTTGGATAGAAGAGCGCTTAGAACAAAAAAATCTGCGTATCAGCAAAGAAAATTATGAAATAAGAAAAGAAAATTTCAGTAAACGCATAAATGCCATTTTACATTATGCTTCGTCAAAAACCAAATGTAGAAGTCAAATTTTACTCGAATATTTTAACGAAGATAATCCGAAACGTTGCGGTCAGTGTGATGTTTGTCGTGACCGGAATAAATTATCGCTTAGTAAATATGAATTTGATTTAATTCTTGAAAGTATAAAACCCAAACTAAAAAATCAAGAATTAAGCATGAAAGAATTGCTTGAAAATTGTAAATTTACCGAAGAAAAACTTTTAAATGTAATTTCATGGCTCACGGAAAATGAAAAAATTATACTAAATGAAAATAATAAATATAAGTGGAAAGAATAGTAAGAAAAACAGAAGATAAAAACTTGTTTTTTAAAGGAACAGATTATTTGGGAATAACTCAAAACGAAGAATTCAGGAACTATTTAATCGAAGGTTTATCAAAATACGGCAGTAGTTTTGGCGGCTCACGCTTATCGGGGAGTTTTGCGGATTTGTATTTTGCTGCCGAAAAACGTTTATCCGTAACAGCAAAAGCAGAAGCAGCATTAACTTTTACATCAGGAACACTATCCGGCATGGCAGTACTGAATATTTTGGATAAAGATAAAGAATTTATTTACGCACCCGATGTACATCCTGCACTATCTCCACCTAAACATTTAAAAAATTTAAGTTTTGATTTATGGAAAACAAAGATTATAGAAAAAGTTAAGAAAGAAAAAAAGCCACTGATTATATTATCCAATTCGGTAAATCCGCTACTCGTTAAAAAATATAATTTTGATTGGATCAATCAACTTGCCGAACAAACTTCTGTAACTTTAATAATTGACGACTCGCACGGATTTGGTGTTTTAGGAAAAGAAGGTGCCGGTATATAT
>JALSLF010000127.1 GCA_026988445.1 Bacteroidales bacterium | reverse complement strand
AAATATTTATTTACCTTTTTTTCTATCACTAAAATAAGTGAAAATATTTACTTTTCAAACACTGTGTAAGATTTTCTTACACAGTTGTTTGATTTTTTTTCCATTTATTTACTTGCGGATTTAAGGATTTATAAATTCAAGATTAATTTCAAGGCGGTTGTCTAATTTTTGTTTTAAACGATTTTTATAAGTTTTTTCTAATTTTTCGATAAATTTTTCTCTAATGCTATCGCTTAAAGTAGCGTTTTGCAGATTTTCAGGTTTATTTTTATGCTTTTTTTCTTGTAAAACCATAAGAATAAGCATAAATAAAAGAATAATGCCTGTAAGTATCCAAGCAAGGGTATAATGTCCGTTTGTAAGTTCATTGATTTGTTGCCGGAATTCGCCAGGCATCAGTTCGCCCCATAAACCCAAAACAATTTCAAGTATTAAAATAGCAACAACAGTATAAGGTGATTTGCTTATTTTTTCGGTTTGTTGTTTTAGGCTTGTTTTATTGTCTGTTTCTGTAATTTTTTGTTCATTTTTTTGAGTGCGTGCATTGTCAAAACCAGCAAATTTTTCGCTTTGTTTGTAAATAAGCGTATGATTTGCATTTTTTCCTATTTTAGAAAATTTTTTGGCTTTCTCAAAAGCTTCTTTGGGTTGCTCATTGTTGAGTAAACTCAAATAAAATTGATATGCAAAATTTTTTGCACTATCTTTATTAACAGTTTCTTCGTATCCTATACAAAAACCGTTTATTTGATTTATGGTATTTTGCACCAAATCCTCGCTGTAACAGTTGCTGTAAACAACACCAATAATATTTTTAAAAGAGCCAAGATATTGAGAAAGCTCTTTTGCGCCTGCCTGCAAGCTTGTTTCGTTTTTATTTTCGAGTAAAAAATCACCAATTTGAGAGCCGTGCCCCGAAAAATGAATTACAATCTTTTCATTTTTTATGGAAGTAAGCGTATCTGCAATATCTTTTTGCGTGGCACCAAATACAGGATTATTCAGACTAAAACGCTTGTTATTATTTTTCTTAAAAATTTCATTTATTTCTTTATATTCCCTTTCGGTATCAACATCGTTTGTGTCCTTTGGGTTGGCAGCTATGTAAACAATTTTTATTGTATCCATTTATTGTTCGTAAATAATTATTTTTTTAATAGTTTTATTTTTTACTTTATCAATATATGTATCTATTTCATCTTTTGATAAGCCCGCAGGAAATTCTACTTCGAGCGTATTGCCGTCTTTTTCGGCATATTTTATTTTTATGCTCGCTTCTTTGTCTTTTCGCTTTGTAGCCCAAACTGTAACAATAGTATTTATAAATAGAGCCAATGCAAAACCGCCGAGTTCTATTATCGCAACGACTATTTTAGGGTCAAGGGCTTTGCTGTCTTCGGGTTCTTCTCTTTTTTCAAGTTTTATTTGTTCTGTTTCTTCAATAGAATTATTGAGTAATTCAAAAATTTCATCTGATTTTAAAGTGTTTGATACAATTTTTATTTCCATTTTTTATATGTTTTATGTTAATTTTGCAAGAAAACCATATCGTCATGATTGGTGTATTACACCAATCCCCTATTATCGGATTAAAAATAGTAATAATTTATGTTTATGCAAAAAAATAAACTATAGCAATGCTTTTAAACAGAACCGGACAAATTGAGGTATTAGTCGGGCTGTGACTTTGTTAATTTAGGGTGTAAGTATATTATTGTTTGTGCGCTTTGTAAATATTAGTCGCTATCTGACTTGACAGTGTGCGAGACTCCTTGACTTGACAGCGTGCAAAGCACCTGTCAATGTCTTTTTATAGAAGTTCTCTTTTTTTTAAGAGAAAATAAAGGCTGTTGAGCGTTTAAAAATCAAACACTGTCAGGAGCTTCGCACGCTGACAGGTTTGGGTACCGGAACAAAAGAAACTCTGTCAGGTGCTTACGCACACTGACAGGTTTATGCGGCAGGGATTGAAGCGGATAGCCCACAGGACGTAATGCTTGCAAAAACAAGCCGCAAAGAGCGACCAACGGAAGCTACTTTGCGGCTTAGTTTTTTGCAGCATTGCGAACGAGGACTATGAGCGGAAAGCCCGTAGCCGCCCTAATTCTATTACATCATATTTAACATGGCTCTGCCTTCGTCGGAGACCATATCGGGTGACCATTGCGGCTCCCAAACCAACTCGATGTTTATTTTGTATTCGGGATAATAGCGCTCGATGGTTTCGCGTGCGTTTTTTATTATTACATCACCCAGCGGACATGCCGGTGTGGATAAGGTCATATCTACGTGAATGCTTTTTTCTTTTTCGTTGTAATCAATACCGTAAATTAGACCTAAATCGGCAATGTTTACACCAATTTCAGGGTCTATTACTTCTTTTAATAGTTCATTGATTTTCCATTCTTCGCTGTTTGTATCAAATGTTTTTGCCATAACTTTATTTTTTATAGTTTTTCTAAATTTTCGGGTTTTGCTTTGTGTGTAAATATTTTATAAATGTTGATATTGTACAAAATTGCTGTGAATAGTAATGAATAAGCTCCTATCTGAATTAGCCATGTTAAACCGCTTAATACTCCTACAAATAGTGTTATTATTGTTAGGTTGTACGCCCAAAATTGCCATTCCAGAATTTTTTCGGAATATAAATCTTTAGGCAAGGGGGTTTTGTATTTGCCTACCAAATTTTGGTATTTTTGCAGCCAGAGTATAAAAGGCAAAGTTTTGTAGGCTTGTCCGAGTATTAATGATGTGATAAAGCCTAGTAAAATTGACATTCCGTAGAGCATGCTAACGCGTAGCATAAGCGCACCTGCAAAACTTTTTGGTGCTATACTAATAAAGACAGCCAGCAGAATTGGTAAAATAAGTAGTGCGATGGATAATACGGTGTGTTTTAATGATATATCTAATTTTTTACGAACCCTTTTTTTATAAGACTGATGAACAAAGAGCATGAAAAATATTATTCCTGCAGTTACCAGTAGAGCAGGCACAATATATATGTTTAGGTGAACAAAAACCGTATCGATAAAAAATAGGAGTAAACCGCCGTTAATTAAATAAAATGCCCATTGTAATCTTTTACGGTTTAAATTGTGTGAAAGAAAAAACATGGGAATTAAAACTGCTCCTACGCCTATAATTAGTAATAAAAACCAACCAATCATTCCTGTATGTGCATGTGCTTTAAGATACTCTAAATGTGCTGCCGGTAAAAATGTATGTTTAAAATTTCCTGCAATTAAAAAACCAAGTATTGCGGTAGTCAATAACCAAATTACCGCTGCCACGATAAATGAAGACTCAATGTTCCATTTTTTTGATGATTTTGCTGTATAGATAATATTAATTGCAAAAAGTATTATGGCAATTAATAGTACTGTGGCAGCTATAAGTAATGGCATTCCGTAATTATTTACCCAAAAAGCATATACTAAAACAATAATACCAATGGCTAAAAATGTAAAATTTACCTTTGCCAAACGTTCGCTGTATAGGGCTACTTCCATTACTACCGGAATTAACTGATACAAAGCACCGAAAATAACCATGCTAATCCATCCGAGTGTTGCTATATGCGTAATTGCTAGAATTTTTCCGTTAACAAAGTGCCCTGTTAATTCATTTGCAGAAAGTATGGTAAACATACTTAAAAATAAAAAGGACAATGCACTAAATGCAAAATGGGGTAAAACTACTGCGGGAGCCGGAGCTAGTTCTGTTGCTAAACCTTGCTTCATAATTATATCTTTTTAAAGATTAACATTTTTGTGTTGTCGTGATCAATTTCTTTACTGAGATATACA
>JALSLF010000126.1 GCA_026988445.1 Bacteroidales bacterium | reverse complement strand
AAAGATTTAAACGGCTTGTCTGAAACAGACTTTTTTGAAAAACTTAAAAAAAGTTTTGATATTGAAGAAAAAGGAACCGAAGAGTATAAACCCTGCTGTTTGCATAATTTTTCTATGTATTTAGGCGGGAAATGGTATTCTTTAACGGCAAAAGAAGAAACTTATAAAGAAGACGACCCGATTGGTGTATTAGACGTTACTATTTTAACCAATGAAGTGTTAGCTCCTCATTTGGATATTAAAGATTTACGGCGTTCAAAACGCATTGATTTTGTAGGCGGTATTCGTGGTCTTGGCGAACTAAAACGCAGAGTAGATAGTGGTGAGATGAAGCTTGCTTTTGCACTGTATCCGGTAAGTATGGATCAATTAATGAATATAGCAGATAATGATCTTATTATGCCGCCCAAAGTAACATGGTTTGAGCCAAAATTACGTAGTGGATTGGTTTTTCACAGTTTGGATTAAGCATTATTTGAAAGTATAAAATTTTAGATTATAAGCGCCGGAGTAATTTTACTTTGGCGTTTTTTTTAAGATTTCGGTTTGGTGAAATTAAAGTATAATTGTATATTTATATCCGAAAAGTTATAAATTATGAAAAATATAGTTGATTATTTCTTAGTTAGTTTTAGTAACGATAAGTCGAGTATTAGATATAAAAGAGCAAAAGCCCTGAGTTTAATTTTAATTTTTGCGGCAGGGCTAATTTCACTTTTATTTTTTAATAATTTGGTAAAAGGAATGCTAAATGAAATTATAGTCGATATTGTTTTATTTATTGTTATAACTGCAGCTTTGTTTATTATTAAATCAGGAAAAGAAAAGCTTGCGGGTAATATTCTTTCTTTGTCAATAATTGTATTGCAAATTGCAGCAATGTTTGCCAATCCTTATAAGTCAATTATCCCCTATCAGTTTTATATCTTTTTTGTGATGATATTGTTTTCGGCAATGTTTGGTTCACGTAGCGTATTGAGTGTGTCCACCGGTTTGATAATTATTTCAACAATAGTTCTCTATAATGTCAATCAGGAATATATTCCCAATGAATTAAAAGATATTACAAAACATAGTTTAATTGTTTATGAAGTGCTCATTTTAATTGCTTTCATGCTTAGTTTTTTATTTACCAATTTTATAAATCAAGCAATATTTGAATTATCTGAAAGTTCTGAAAAAATGAAAGAGCAAAATAGTGCAATGCTTGAAATTGTAAAGCAGGTAAAACAAAGTGCTTTTGATTTAACCAGTGCAGGTGAGCAATTGTCGTCTATATCACAAGAAATATCTAAAAGAGCTAATGAGCAAGCTGCCACAACCGAAGAAATTTCTGCATCGATGGAGGAGATGCTTGCTACCATAATTTCCAATACCGAAAAAGCTGAAAATACATTTAGTAAAACGGAAAATTCTGCCGAAAAGTTAGAAAGTAGCCGGCAAGTAATTATGCAAACCATTGATTTGGTAAACAAAATAGCCGATGAAACCGAAGCAATTTCGGATATAGCATTTCAAACCAATATTTTATCATTAAATGCATCAATAGAAGCTGCAGCAGCCGGTGATGCCGGTAAAGGTTTTGCTGTTGTGGCAAAAGAAGTAAGGGCTTTAGCCGAAAGAAGTAAAGCAGCCTTGGATAAAATTAACAAACTTTCGGAAACCGGTAAAGAGATGTCGCAGCAAGCTGGTGAAGCATTAAACCATAGTTTGCCTGAGATGAAAACCAGTGCTCAAAGAATGAAAGATATTGCTATTGCCGGCAAAGAACAACAATCCGGTGCAAACCAAATTAATAACTCCGTTCAACAATTATCCGAGATAAGTAATCAAAATTCGGCAGCAGCCGAAGAAATGTCTGCATCAGCCGAAGAACTTGCAGCACAGGCAGAGGCACTTAAAGAAATTATTGCCGGCTTTAATGCACAAAAAGAATAATTAAAAAAAATCCTACAAATTAATATTTTGCAGGATTTTATTATTAGAAAATAATTTATTGGACAATTAATTTTGAACGGATAATTTTCTTATTTTTTACTATTTCCATTATATAAACTCCTTTGTTGTATGATGAAATATCAATACGGGTAGTTTTTGTATTTACATTATTGTTCAAATAAATTAGTTTGCCTTCTAAATCATATATTTTTATCATTTCAATTTGATTTTTACTGTTTACTATATTAAATATTCCCTTATTAGGATTAGGATAGATAATTATTCCGTTACTTTCCGGTACATCTAATCCTGTACTTGTCTTATTAACTGTTAATTGTACTTCGTTAGTGCTTGTTTCGTTTTCATAGCACATATCGGTGATAATGCACTTATACATTCCCGTATCTTGTTCTACTACATTGCTAATTAATAGAGTATCCGTATCTGTACCTGATAGGTGAGTATCATTAGTCAATGGACTGTTGCCTTTATGCCATTGATATGTTTTTACATCGCCCGTTACCACTATTCCGAACAAAGCATTTTCTCCTTCATTCACCGTTAAGTTAAAGGGTTCTGTTTCAATATTAATCGGATTATAATTACCAATTAGAACATCGTCTGAAGTTTTTCCGCATGCCGGAACATCAATAGTCCAGGTTAAAGTGCTTGTTCCATGGGGTATATTAGATAAACCTGCCTGAGGGTAAGTAGAATTGCTGATTATTATTTGCGGATTTGATGATGTCCAGTAATGTGTGGAGTGATAACCCGGGTCGTTTCCGTGCAATGAAGTAACCGTTTGATTGCATAGAGTAATGTCATCACCGGCATCGGCAATAACCGGTTCATTGCGAAAGATACTCACATAAGCCGAGCTGGCACCACATGTACCGTTGTTTACTTCCCATTTAAAGCGTGATTCATTACTGATGCCTGTAGGCAAGCTATGGACAGTAGTTGTCGGGTTATGTACATCGTCAAAAGTAACTTCGCTGCGTGTGCAAGTCCATGTTCCCATGCTTAATTCCGGTGGTGTATTGCCTTGCAATTGATATACCGAATCGCAAATAGTTTCGTTGGTGCCGGCATTGGCTGTAAAGTTTTGATAATTTTTTATAAAAACCGTATCTGTGCTTGTTCCGCAGCTTTTGTTGTCAATAGTCCAGTAAAGTTCTATTGTGCCGTTGCCAAAATTACGGGCTATGGTACTATAAGCTGTTGCATCATCAAAAGTAGTTGAACTGATATTGCTTGTCCATATTCCTGTATTTGGTGCCGGGTCGTTCCCATTTATAGTTAAATTGGCAGCTTCGCACAAACTTTGATCAGGGTGTGTTCCTACATCTGCAACAACTTTTGTATCAACTGTTAAAAGCCCAAAATTAGAAGTGTCTTTTGAGAAAGCCGGACCAAAACCTGTAATCTTGCACTCGTATTTATAGCCATTCATATTGGCATACCACGCATCAACATACAATGTATCGCTTGTTTGTCCGTGATAATGGCTGTCAGTTTCTGAAATAGCACCAAAACCTGTACCCGTATTTTCTAACCATTTATATGACTGAACATTAATTGCCTTTACCCCAAACATCACACTATCCGTACCTACACAAATCGGAGCAGCATCTTGTGGGTCTTGGGTAATAATTGCCGTATAATTATTATAATAAGCAATGGTGTTGTCGTTTTGCGAAGCAATCAATAAATCAATATCGGGTACACTGTCTAAATCGGCAGCAAATACAGATATGGGATTATCAAGGGTATTCGTTACAGTTTGAGCATTTTCAAATGTTCCGTCTCCTTTATTGCGCATTATTCGCACATAATTGTCGCTTGAAGAAAAAATTAAATCTTGATTGCCGTCTAAATCTAAATC
>JALSLF010000125.1 GCA_026988445.1 Bacteroidales bacterium | reverse complement strand
ATTTATGTGTATAACACGGAAAAAAAATCCTTAATTCATTACCATGAAAAAAGTAAAGACAAACCGCTTTTTAACAATAGTATTTCTTCAATTAGTTTTGATGAAAAGGGAATGGTTTGGCTTAGCTCAATAGGCGGAGGTATTGGTATATTCAATCCCGAAAAGGGTGAAATACGAAATTATTTAAAAAACAAATACGGAATAGCATCAAACACTATAACTACATGCCTACCCGACAATAATAAAAATGTATGGTTAGGTACTTCTGCCGGAATATGTAAATATATACCGGAAAAAGATACTTTTGAGGTATATAATCGTAAACACGGAATTGCCGATGAGTTTATTAATGCGCTTGTAAAAGATAAAAAAGGCAACATTTGGGTAAGTACGAATAAAGGAATTTCTTTTTTCAATGTAAAAACAAAGTCTTTTATAAACTTTAGTCGGAAAGATGGCTTACAAGCCGATGAATTTAATATGGGAGCGTCCTGTATTTTCCCTGATGGAAGAATTGCATTTGGTGGAATAAACGGCTTAAATATATTTTCGCCGGATAGTATTCACATAGGTAGGTTTATACCTAATGTTAACATTTACAAACTCCAACTGTTTAATAAAGAGGTTGGAGTAAACCGGAAAATAAATAACGAAACCGTTTTAAAAGAATCAATACTTTCAACAAAAGAAATTAATTTAAGCTATTTCAATAATTTTATCAGCTTTGAATTTTCGGCACAAGATTATATAAAACCGGAAGCCATTAAATATGAATATATTTTGGAAGGTTTTGAAAAAAACTGGAATACAACTTCTTACAAATACAGAAAAGCCACATACACCAACCTTGAACCCGGAAAATATATTTTTAAAGTGCGCTCAACAAACAGCGATGGTGTTTTTCAACAAAATACAAAATCAATAGTAATTAATATACATCCTCCTTTTTGGAAAACAATATGGTTTTATATACTTAGTTCTATTTTATTTTTAGTTATTCTATTTTTAATTATCTACTTATCAAACAAATGGATAATTGCACAAAATAAAAAATTAGAAAAAGAAGTTGAACGAAGAACACTTGCTTTGGAAGAAAAAAATATTGCTCTGGCAGATAAAGTGAGCCAAATTAACGAACAAAAAATAGAATTACTGGAAAAAACAGAAGAATTAATGGTATTGAATTCTGATTTAGAGATTTTTTCTACGGTAGTTAGAGAAATGCGCAATACATTAGTAGTAATGGATGCAGAAGGTAACTTTATGGTGGCAAACAAAGCTTTTGACGAAACTTATAAATACTTGGGAGACCTTAAAGAAAAATACGGGAACAATATTTTTAAAATGCCTTTAGAAGAACATGTACGTAAAATCATCAACCGCTGTTTTAACGAAAAAGTATCGGTACAATACGAAGCCGAATACACAAAAATTAAAGGCGAAAAATTCTGGGTTCATTCAAACATGACACCAATACTTGATAAAAACGGGAAAATAAAAAATGTTGTTCTTATTGAAACAAACATTACTGAAATAAAGCAACGCGAAACACAAATATTAGAACTGGCAGAAGAGTTATTTAAGAAAGCAGAAGATTTAAATATTAAAAATCAGGAACTGGAAACTAAAAACCGTAAAATCACCGAACAAAGTCAAGAATTAAAATCTTTAACCGAGAACCTGGAACTGGCTAATAAAAACCTTGAGAAAATTGTGCATAAAAGAACACTTGACATGCGCATCGCAAAAGAACAAGCTGAAAAAGCCAACCAACTTAAAACCATCTTTTTACTAAATCTTTCGCACGAAATCAGAACCCCAATGAATGCTATTTGCGGTTTTTCCGAATTAATGGCTGATGATAGATCTTCTTTAGAAAAGCGTAAAACCTATGCCAAAATGATTAACGATAATGTTGATGTATTGCTAAGGCTCATTGACAACATTATGGATTTATCAAAACTTCAAGCAAAACAAGTCAAACTAAACAATACGGTTTTTAATGTTAAACAAAAATTAGAAGATATATATTACTTATATGTGGTTGATGATAAATATATTAAAGACAATGTAGTTTTTAATATTAAGCTCAATGCAATTGATAATGTTAAGATTTATGCTGATATTAAAAGGTTTGAAAAGATATTTATCAACCTGATTGACAATGCTGTTAAATATACCGAATCGGGAAGTATCACTCTTGCTGCTGAACTGAAAGAAAAAGTATTAAGTATTTCGGTAATTGATACGGGTATTGGTATCAAAAAAGAAGAAATCTCTAAAATCTTTGAATATTTCCGTAAAGTTGATGATAATATAAAGCTATATCGCGGAACCGGTTTGGGGCTTTCAATTGTTCGCGAAATTTTAGATATATATAAGTGGGATATTAAAGTAGAAAGCACCTTAGGAAAAAGTAGTGCTTTCATAGTAAAAATTCCTATAGATTAATTTAGCTCTTATTTGTTTACAAATAAACTACTGAAATATTTCCAATATTTTACTTGAAAATCATATCCTCCCAAACGCTTCATCATTTCATATTCAGTCATTAATTGAGTATCCGAAGGTTTAATTTTCATTTTTTTACTATCCGGATCATGCAGCGTATAAAACTCAGGATGAAACTGTACACCCAAGACATTTTTATATTTTTCATGTTTTAATCCTTCAATAACTTTACCATCCATTGATACGACAATAACCTTAAAACCTTTCCCTATATTTTTAACAGCCTGATGATGACTACTTACCACATAAGGCGTTTGATTTTTTTTCATCCCAAAACGCTTTGTCCAAAACTTATTGTCGGTAAACTTTATACGGTGCAAGCTATGATTATCTAAATTCTTATCCGTATCTATATTTCTCCAATAGCTACGATGTATATTGTCTTTATCCATTGCCAACACATCTTCCACATAATCCAATCCGTAAATATCGTGCGGAATATCCTGATACATATCTCCTCCGCTTGCAACATTCATTGTTTGCATTCCCAAACAAATACCAAACACAATATAATCAGGCTTTTCATCCATTAAGGGTTTTAATTCGGTATTTCCTGTTCTGCCCAATAAATGATAAAGAAACGATAATTCAAAATAATGCCGGTTGGGTGTATGAATACCTGTGAGTAAGCTTGTTTTTTGCCCGTAAAGTGCCGGTGGTAAATCCCAACCTCCAAGAAATATAATACCCTCGCTTTCGTCAAACAGTTTTTTAAAACTTTGGGTACATGAATTTTCTCGATATAAATTCTCAGGAGATAAATTACCGGATACCGTTTGAAACTTGATATAATCTATATTATTTTCCTGCACATATTTTTTTGCTTCACCAATATCTATTTCCGATTTTTCATAAAATACAGCAAGATATTCAAGATTTTTAATATCAATAATTTTATGATCGCTAAGGTACACCAGTGATTTAAGATAAAAAACACCCGGATTAACCAATATTACTCGTGTTTCGTGTTCGGGAATGTTTTGATTTTGTGAAAATACAGAAACAAAAAATACGGTAATTACAATAAAATTTAGAACTAATCTCCTCATAATATACTATTTAATTTCAAATTCATAATAATAAACTTCACGGTTTCCGCTTGATGTTTCATAATTTATTTCAACACGATAAACTCCTGCATCTACCTGTTTTTCAATTGTTTTGCGCACACCATTTATACGTTCTTTGCTGCATGAATCCTCTTTCTGATTCCAGATAATTTTTAAATTACTGCTTTTTGTAAGCTCTTGTTTCTCGGGTGGGGGCGGACAAGATGCATCACAAGGACAATACATTACGTTTACTCTTTTCCACTGCTC
>JALSLF010000124.1 GCA_026988445.1 Bacteroidales bacterium | reverse complement strand
CAAAATTAGCGTTTAATTTATTTAATTACGATAAATTGAAAAGTTTTTTGATAATTTTGTAGTAAGCAGATGACTTAAAAGTCATCAGCTTACTTTAGTAAAAATAATTGCAAAGCTTATTTATGAAATTTGAAAAAGGACAGCTATATCACATTTATAATCAAGGGAATAATAATAGAAAGATTTTCTATAACAAGGATAATTATTTTTATTTTTTAAGAAAACTTAAATTATTTATTTTGCCTTATGCCGATATTTTGGCATGGTGCCTGATGCCTACCCGTTTCCATTTAATGATCCGGGTTAATGAATTAGAACTGCCGCTTACTCAAAACTCATCAGATGACTATCAGTCATCAGATGAGTTAAAAACACGCAACATAACAGATTCCATTGCCATTATGTTACGTTCCTATACAAGAGGAGTTAATAAGCAACAAAATATTAGCGGTTCATTATTCAGAACCCATACTAAAACCGAATGTTTAAATTGCCATAAAGCGATTACACCTTCATTTATTACAAAACAGAGCAGTACATCAATAGATATTATCAAACCCGAAAAAGATTATCCACAAATATGTTTTGATTTTATACATCAAATTCCTGTAAAAGCCCATTTAGTAAAAAATAGTACAGACTGGGATTTTTCTTCGGCAAAAGATTATGCCGGACTACGTGCGGGTAAAATTGTAAACAAAAAACTTTGGAAAAGATATCAAATGAATAATACAGATACTGAAAATATAAATTTAGCAGAGGACATTCCTAATATAATTATAGACAGCCGCAGCCTCGTATTAAAAGACAATGTTCTTTTTGCAGCAATAAAAGGTGAGCGAAACGATGGGCACAATTACATATTAGAGTTATATAATAAGGGAGTGCGTAAGTTTTTGGTAGAATACATTCCTGAAAATGTAAAAAATAGAAAAGATGCTCAATTTATCATAGCTAAAAATACTTTAAACACATTACAAGATTGGGCAGCAAAGCATCGAAAATCTTTTAATTACCCTGTAGTAGGAATAACCGGTAGTAATGGCAAAACTATTCTTAAAGAGTGGATTTTTCAACTATTAAGCCAAGATATACGTATAATTCGCAATCCCAAAAGTTACAATTCACAAATTGGAGTCCCTTTATCTATATTTTTAATGAACAAAAATTTTGATATGGGAATTTTTGAAGCCGGTATTTCGCAATACGGTGAAATGAAAAAGTTAGAAAATATTATTGCTCCAAATATTGGAATATTCACCAATATCGGCGATGCCCATCAGGAAAATTTTAAAACTATAGAAGATAAGATTTATGAAAAATTAAAATTATTTCATCATTCCGGTTTATTAATTTACTGCAAAGACCATGATTTAATTCATAAAGCCGTTCAACAAAAAATAAGTCCAAAACAAACAAAAACTTTTACTTGGTCATTAAAGCAAGATGCCGATGTGAAAATTACAGAACTTTGTAAAAAAGAACAGCAAACAGAAATCACTTTTTTGCATCAAAATATTTCATCAAAAATTACTATTCCTTTTACCGATGATGCATCTGTTGAAAACGCCTTGCATGCATTAGCATTTATACTTTCGCAAAATTTATTTTCGACAGAGAAGTCGAAACGTTTTGAATTCCTAAGTCCGGTAGCTATGCGTTTGGAAATAGTACCGGGAATAAATAATTGTACGCTAATAAATGATACATACAACTCCGACCTAAACTCTATACAAATTGCCCTTGATGTTTTAAACAGGCAAAACCAACATACGGATAAAACTTTGATAATTTCAGATATTTTACAAAGCGGACAAGATGAAAAAGAGCTTTATAAACAATTAGCAACTATGATAAATAAAGCGCCTCTTGACAAAATTATTTTAGTTGGAGAAAAAATTTTAAAATACAGCGGCTTATTCAAAGGGAATATACAGAAATATAAAAATACAGAAGAACTTTTGCATAGCAAAACACTAATAAATATCCAAAATCAAGCAATATTATTAAAAGCCGCCCGAAAATTCCGTTTTGACCGCATAAACGAAATGATGCAACAAAAAAATCATCGTACCATTCTGGAAATCAATATGGAAAATATGCAGCATAATTTGAATTATTATCGTTCGCTTTTAAAAAAAGAAACCAAAATAATGGTTATGGTTAAAGCCTTTTCATACGGCAGCGGTTCATACGAAATAGCATCATGGTTAGAACATCAAAAAGTTGATTATCTGGGTGTAGCATATGTTGATGAAGGCATAGCTCTACGTAAAGCGGGAATCAGTTTACCCATTATGGTAATGAATCCCAATCTTGAAAGTTTCAAACAACTAATTGAATATAATTTAGAGCCGGAAATATACAGTTTTAATTCATTAAAAGCCTTTAATTTAACAGCTCAAAAACACAGTGTAAACCCATACCCTGTACATATTAAAATAGATACCGGAATGCGCCGGCTTGGTTTTGATTTATCTGAAATAGATAAATTAGTTAATGATATAAAACAAACAAACAGTCTTAAAGTGAAGTCTGTTTTTTCGCATCTCGTTGCAAGCGATGAAGCCGCACAAGATAATTTTACGCAAAAACAAATCAAGGAGTTTACAGAAACAAGTAATAAAATTGCCGGAATTTTACTGTATAAGTTCAGTAGGCATATATTAAATTCATCAGGTATTGAACGTTTTCCCGATGCACAATTTGAGATGGTGCGTCTCGGTATCGGTTTATACGGTATCAGCCCAAACAAACAAAATAAACTAAAAAATGTAAGCACATTAAAAACTCGTATCTCACAAATAAAAACAGTAAAAGCAGGAGAAACAATTGGTTACTCACGCGCAGGTAAAGTTAAAGCCAATACCCGAATTGCCATACTACCCATAGGTTATGCCGATGGCTTAAACCGTAGATTGAGCAATGGCATAGGAAAAGTATTTGTTAACGGGGAATTTGCTTCATTTATAGGAAATATTTGTATGGATATGAGTATGATAGATTTAAAAAACATACCCGCTACCGAAGGTGATGAAGTAGTAATATTCGGCGAACAACTGCCTGTTTATAAAATAGCAAAACTCATTGGAACAATTCCTTACGAAATATTTACTTCCGTTTCATCAAGAGTGAAGCGAGTTTATTTACAATAAATCCATATTTAAATAATTTTTTGTCAAAAATGAATTAAGCTTCTGTTAAATAATCTTTTGCTTCCTCAATAGATACAAATAATTTTGTGGGTGTTCCGCCTGCAAAAAAATTCACCATTTTATACAAAACCATTTTCGCACCCGTAATTCCTATCACTGCACGCCTGTATAAATAAGGACGAACACGTTTAGCAACTTGTTTTATTTCTTTTAAACTATCACCATAGATGTGTGAACCAGTAAAATTGGTTAATGAAACCAAACGTGCATTATCTTTATTTCTCATTATTAATTGCTCAAATTCATGAACCAGATGCACCAAATTCTCACCATGCATATTTGAAAAATCCAGATAAATAATTTTTTGACCTTTGTGTTCTATAAATTTAACTCTATCGCCCATTCTTTTTTGAAGGCAATATATAGTTTTTTTTGTTATTGGTGAAACAATATTTTTACAGTCTTTTTTATTTTATAAACAGTTGCGTTTAAATTTATCAAAAAATACAGCGTTTTTTTGCATTAACAGTATATCTATCTATTTAGAAATGTTTTAAAAAGCTACTCAAAATTAATCAGGTTTTAATGCTGATGCTTTTTCCTTAAGAGTTATTCTTAATACATTGGTATTTAGGTAAATTAATAGCTGATTTATAGTATTTATACGAAATTATAGCTGATTGTTACACATTATTATACC
>JALSLF010000123.1 GCA_026988445.1 Bacteroidales bacterium | reverse complement strand
ACGTGTCCGACCACTGGCGGAACTGTGGCTAAAAAACCTTTGCCGTAGGCAAAACTATAAAATAAAGAATAATGCAAACAGTTATAAAAGTAAAAAACCTTGTTAAAAAGTTCGGTGATTTTGTTGCCAACGATCATCTTACTTTCGATGTGTATAAAGGCGAAATTTTTGGTTTTCTCGGAGCAAACGGTGCCGGAAAAACAACCGCCATACGCATTCTTTGCGGTTTATCAGCACCCACATCAGGCGAAATCTCAGTAGCCGGTTTCAATGCCTATACCCAAACCGAACAAATCAAAAAAAACATCGGATATATGAGCCAAAAATTTTCTTTATACGAAGACCTTACCATTGTCGAAAACATTAAATTTTATGCCGGAATTTATGGTTTATCCGATAAAGAAATAAAACAAAAATCAGCCGAACTTATTGATAAATTTAAACTTGAAAATCAAAAAAACAAACTGATAAAATCATTACCGCTTGGTTGGAAACAAAAGTTAGCCTTTTCAATAGCCATTATTCACGACCCGAAAATTGTATTTCTTGATGAGCCCACCGGTGGAGTTGACCCAATCACACGTCGTCAATTTTGGGATTTAATCTACGAAGCAGCAGATAAAGGCATAACCGTATTTGTTACCACCCATTATATGGACGAAGCAGAATATTGCAATCGCATTTCCATCATGGTAGAAGGAAAAATTGAAGCATTAGATACACCTGAGCAACTAATAAAACATTATAATGTAGAAAATATGGACCAAGTATTTTTAAAATTAGCACGTAATAGAGAGTAAAAACGAAAAAACAGCAAAACGATGAAACGATTTATCGGATTTTTACAAAAAGAATTTTATCACATATTCAGAGACCGCCGTACTTTAATTATTTTGTTTGGTATGCCTATTGCGCAAGTATTACTTTTTGGCTTTGTAATTACCAACGAAATCAAAAACGTAAAAATTGCCATTCTTGACCATTCAAAAGACGAAATAACCAAACAAATTACCAACAAAATATTAGCTTCCGAATATTTCATATTAGACCAAAACCTATCCTCTGACAATGAAATAGAAAACATATTTAAAGCCGGAAATGTAAAAGAAATACTTATTTTTGAAAGCAATTTTGCCAAAAAACTGGAAACCGAAGGAACAGCCAACATACAAATAATTACCGATGCAACAGACCCAAATACGGCAAACCTTATTGTCAGTTATACATCAGCAATAATTCTTAATTACTCAAACCGCTTAAATATACAGAGCAACTTACCCATGCAAATCCAAACCAAAACACGCATGCTTTACAATCCTGAGCTAAAAAGCGTATTTATGTTTGTTCCCGGCATTATGGCAATGATATTAATGCTTATTTCAGCAATTATGACCTCCATTTCCATTACTCGCGAAAAAGAAATGGGAACTATGGAAATATTACTTGTTTCACCATTAAAACCCGCTCAAATAATAATCGGTAAAGTAATGCCCTATGTGATGCTTTCATTTATCAATGCCGTAACCATTATACTCTTAGGTATGTATGTGTTTGGAATGCCCATACAAGGAAGCATACCACTCCTTTTGGCAGAAAATATACTTTTTATATTATTGGCTTTATCACTCGGCATATTAATATCCACTACCACCGATAATCAACAAGCCGCAATGATGAAATCAATGTTCGGACTTTTATTACCTACAATTCTTTTATCAGGTTTTATTTATCCTATTGAAAATATGCCCACCGCATTGCAAATAGTAGCCAATCTCATGCCGCCGCGTTGGTTCATCATCATTATAAAAAACATAATGCTCAAAGGAACAAGTTTTGCTTTTGTATGGAAAGAAACACTCATACTTATAGCTTTTACTGTATTTTTTCTTGCATTAAGCATCAAAAAATTTCAAATCCGATTAGAATAATTAAACCATTGTATCATTCAATCATTCAATCATTAACCATGCGTACAATAAAATTCATCTTACAAAAAGAATTTAAACAAATATTTCGCAACAAAAGTATGCTGCCCCTGATATTTGTTATGCCTTTGGTACAACTACTTGTTTTAGTATATGCAGCCACTTTTGAAATTAAAAACATCGATTTGGTAATTGTAGATAAAGATTTAAGCAGCACATCACGACAATTGACGGCTAAGTTCAATGGCTCGCCATTCTTTAATGTAGTTAAAACCACATTTTCAGTACAACAAGCCGAAGATTACCTATATCAAGATGTAGGCGATTTGGTGCTAATAATCCCGCATAATTTTGAAAAACAGCTCGTTAAAAATAAAAAAGCCGATATACAGCTCCTAATCAATGCCATTGATGGAGTAGTAGCAGGTTTAAGCAATTACTACGCAACATCAATCATCGCCGGTTTAAATAAAGATATTATCACACAATGGTATGGTCCATCAAAAGAAAATACCGCTTTTAAACAAATCAACATTCAATATTCGCACTGGTACAATCCCGAGCTAAATTACAAAACCTTTATGGTACCCGGTATTTTAGTATTACTCATCACCAACATCGGACTGTTTCTTGCCGGAATGAATCTTGTACGCGAAAAAGAAATCGGCACCATAGAGCAAATCAACGTAACACCCATAAAAAAACATCATTTCATTATCGGAAAACTCATCCCTTTCTGGATAATTTCCTTATTTGAACTTGCCCTAGGTTTAATCATCGGCAAATTAGTTTTCGATATCCCCATAATTGGTAGTTTATGGCTCATTTTCGGAGCCACTGCACTTTATATGTTGGTTATTTTAGCAATCGGTTTATTTATTTCAACCATCACCGAAAACCAGCTGCAAGCCATGTTCTTCTCCTTTTTCTTTAACTTGGTATTTATACTCATGAGCGGATTATTCACCGCCGTAGAAAGCATGCCGCAATGGGGACAAATACTCAACAAAATTAACCCCATAGCCTATTTCATACGCGTAATGCGCATGGTCTTACTCAAAGGTTCCGGTTTTACCGATATACTGCCCGAAATCACCTCATTAAGCATATTTGCAGTACTCATGTTCAGCCTGTCCGTATGGAATTACCGAAAAACTACATAAACCAATAATACCTTTATTTAATCATCCATTTATTCAATCATTTTTTTATTCACTCATTCAATCATTTTATTTAGGGCGGCTACGGGCTTTCCGCTCATAGTCCCGATGATGAAAAATAACAAAACCTTAAAAGGCAAAGGAGCTTCCGTTGGTCGCTCTTTCCCTTTTGGTTTTGTATATTTTTCACCATCGGGAGCTATCCGCTTCAATCCCTGCCGCAGCTCGCCTAAACCTGTCAGCGTGCAAAGCTCCTGACAGCGTTTTGCACTTCCATACCCAAACCTGTCTGTGTGCGCAAGCACCTGACAGTGTTTGAACCGGTAGCACCGAATACTTTTTTGCATCAGCACCTAACAACATTTTTTTCGGTAAAAATAAAAAAGCTTCTATCTAAAAAGACATTGACAGGAGCTTTGCACGCTGTCAAGTCTAAAATAGACAGTGGAACTACGACTAATATTTACAAAGTGCTAAACAATAATATATTTACACACCGTAAATGAGCAAAGTCGCAGCCCGACTTTTTCCATAATTTGTTCAACGCTACATAAAGTTTATACTTCAAATCAAAACATGGTAGATGTTTAAATATCTGCGTATATTAGCGTTTATCTGCGGATAAAACCTTTGCCGCAGGCAAACCTTGTGTCCTAACTGTTCCTGAGGTTAAAATCAAAAACATCGTAGATGTTTAAATATCTGCGTTTATTAGCGTTTATCTGCGGATAAAAACTTTTGCCGCAAGCAAACCTTGTGTCCTAACTGTTCCTAAGGTTA
>JALSLF010000122.1 GCA_026988445.1 Bacteroidales bacterium | reverse complement strand
GCAGTTGAAGTATGTCAATATTTTGATAAAAATGTTACAAAAGTGATTTCAACCTTGGGCTGGGAGCAAGAATACTTTTTGGTAGATACTGCCTTATTTCAAGCCCGACCTGATTTAAGTCTTACCAACCGTACCTTAATGGGACATACATCAGCCAAAGATCAACAATTAGATGACCATTATTTTGGTTCGATTAAAGAACGCGTAGCTGCATTTATGAAAGATTTGGAAATTGAATCACATAAATTGGGTATTCCTTTAAAAACACGTCATAACGAAGTGGCACCCAATCAATTTGAGTGTGCTCCTATTTTTGAAGAAACTAATTTGGCGGTTGATCACAATCAATTATTGATGGATTTGATTAAAAAAATTGCCAAAAGACATTATTTCACCGCCTTATTGCATGAAAAACCTTTTGCCGGAATAAACGGCTCGGGGAAACACAATAACTGGTCGATGGCAACCGATACCGGTGTAAACTTGTTAGCACCCGGAAAAAACCCGAAAGGAAATTTACAATTTCTTACTTTCTTGGTAAACACCATTAAAGCGGTTTATGATCATTCCGATGCATTACGCGCCAGCATTATGTCGGCAGGAAATCAGCACCGATTGGGAGCAAATGAGGCACCTCCTTCAATAATTTCTGTTTTCATCGGTAAAAAACTAACCGAAATGTTGGATGATTTGGAAAAATCGGTTCCAAAAGGAAAAATGACTCCGGATGAAAAAACAGAACTAAAGCTAAATATTGGTAAAATTCCGGAAATTTTATTGGATAATACTGATAGAAACCGAACTTCGCCGTTTGCATTTACAGGAAACCGTTTTGAGTTTCGCGCGGTAGGTTCTGACGAAAACTGTGCTTCGCCCATGATTGTATTAAATACAGCTATGGCTAATCAACTCAAGGAGTTCAAAAAAGAAGTTGATGACTTAATAGAAAACAAAGGACTTAAAAAAGACGAAGCTATATTTCAAGTACTGCGTGAATACATTAAATATTCTAAAAAAGTTCGTTTTGAAGGAAACGGATACAGTAAAGAGTGGGAAGAAGAAGCTGCAAAACGCGGTTTAACTAATAAAAAAAGCGCAATAGAGGCTTATAAAGATTATATTTCGGATAAAAATATTCAGCTTTTTGAAAAAAACGGCGTTTTAAGCAAACGTGAACTGGAAGCTCGTTTTGAAGTGCGTATAGAAAACTATACCAAGAAAATACAAATTGAGTCGCGTGTTCTTGGTGATTTGGCAATTAATCATATCATTCCAACGGCGATAAAATATCAAACCAGTTTGATTGAAAACGTTAAAGGTTTAAAAGATTTATTTGGTGAGCAAGAGTTCAATCATGTTGCCGGAGAGCGTTTGGAAATTATTAAACAAATATCCAAACACATTACTTCTATAAAACAAAAGGTAAACGAAATGATTGAAGCCCGTAAAGTGGCTAATAGAGTAGAGGATATGATAGAAAAAGCGAAGCTTTACGAAGAAAACGTAAAACCGTTTTTAGATGATATTCGATACTGTATTGATAAACTTGAATTAATAATTGATGATGAAATATGGCCCTTGCCAAAATACAGAGAATTATTATTTAATTAATGCTGTGTCATTTATTTCAGTAGCCGGAAGCCTGTTTTTGAAACAGGCTTTCTTTTTTTATCGAAAAAAATAATCGTATATTTGTTTTAATATTTTAAAAAACTTATTAAGATGAATATTTCAAGATTATTACTGTTCCTTTTAATCATTAATATCAGTTTCTCCACCTCCTTTGCACAGGAAAAAAAGATAAGAAAAGCAGATGCATCATTTGATGCCGGAGAATATTTTAAAGCAATAGAACAATATCAAAAAATATACAGCAAGGCAAGTACAAAACTAATTAAATCTGAAATAGCTTTTAAACTAGGCGAATGTTACCGGAAAATGAATATCCCGCGAAAGGCAGAAAAATGGTATAAAAAAGCGGTTCGCTATAAATACCAAGACCCTATGGCTGTGCTCTACCTTGCCGATGCCATGCGCATGAACGAAAAATATGACGAAGCAAAAGCTTATTATCAAGAATTTAGCGAGTTAGTGCCCAAAGATAAACGCGGGAAAAGAGGAATTAAGTCCTGCGAATTAGCACTTGAATGGATGAATAATCCGGAACGTTTTGTAGTTAGCAATGTAAAAGCCTTAAATTCAAAACAAAGCGATTACCGCCCTGAATACTTTAACGGAAATACTACCCTGTATTTTACAAGCACCCGCGAAGGAAGTACCGGAAATAAATTCAACAATAATTCAGGACAAAATTTTTCCGATATTTTTATGTCGATGAAAGACCGGAAAGGCGAATGGAGCCACCCAATCCCCATTAAAGGACCCGTAAATACAGAGTTTGACGATGGCGCCACCAGCATTAATTCTGATGGCAGCGAAATGTATTACACTTCGTGTAAAGTAATTAAAAATGAGACTGTTGGATGCCAAATTTATCATACTACCCTATCGGGAGGTTTATGGTCGAACCCCGAATTGGTTCCGCTATTTCCCGATAGCAGTATATCAGTTGGTCATCCGGCAATTTCTAAGGATGAACTGACCTTATATTTTGTTGCAGAAGCAGAAAAAGGACAAGGAGGAAAAGATATTTGGAAAGTGGAGCGCAGCTCGCCGGGTGGTATTTGGGGAAAACCGGTTAATCTCGGAAAAAAAATAAATACGGCAGGCGATGAAATGTTTCCGTATGAGCGCGATAACGGAGAATTTTATTTTTCATCAAACGGACATGTCGGCTTAGGCGGATTAGATATTTATAAATTATCAAAAAAAGAAGATGGCAGCCTAGTGGTTGAAAATATGAAATCACCCATAAATTCGCCGGCTGATGATTTTGCCATTATTTTTGAACGAGGAAAAGACCGGGGATATTTTTCATCAACTCGACCCGGGGGACGCGGAAATGATGATATTTATTCATTTTATATGCCGCCTCTGGTTTTTACCCTGCAAGGAACTGTTAAAGATGATGCAACAGAAAACCCCATACCGCAAGCAAAAGTAAAACTGGTTGGCAGCGATGGTACATCACGTGAAACAAATTCAGGCGTGGACGGCAAATTCAAATTCAAATTAAAACCTGAAACCGATTATATTATCACCACTCAAAAAGACAGATACCTTAAAGGAAAAGCAAAAGAATCAACCAAAGGTTTAACAAAAAGTCAGGAAATTGTGGTAGATATTTTTATGTCGCATGTAAATCAAGTAATTGAAATTGAAAATATTTTTTACGATTTAAACAAAGCTGATTTACGACCCGAATCAACAGTAGCACTTGATGGTTTGGTTGAAATTTTAAATGATAATCCGAACGTAACCATAGAACTATCGGCACATACCGATTTTCGCGGCTCTGAAAAAGATAATCTTGATTTATCACAACGAAGAGCGCAATCGGTAGTTGATTATTTGATAAAAAAAGGGATTAAGCCCGACCGCTTAATTGCGAAAGGTTATGGTGAAAGCAAACCGAAAAAAGTAACTCGTAAAATTGCGGCAAAATATCCTTTTTTACATGTTGGCGATGTTTTAGATGAAGATTTTATTAATAAACTGCCTACACAGGAGCAAAAAGAAATTGCACATCAAATTAATCGTAGAACTGAATTTAAGGTAATCCGTACCGATTATCAAGAATCGGGGATACAATTTGGGGGTTAGACCAAGAGAAAAAGCAATAAAATAAGTTTTCTCGCAATATTTTATGCTAAAGCATAAAAAAACTACTTACCCATTCCCCATAATAAACACAGGATAAGTCAACAAGGCATTCAACCCTTGCCTGTCGGCGGGTCGAATGCTTAGTTGTTTAT
>JALSLF010000121.1 GCA_026988445.1 Bacteroidales bacterium | reverse complement strand
ATATCATCTTCCACTTCCATAGTCTCCCTAATTTCAGGCTTGGCAAATGCTTTAATTAACCGCCGAATAATGGGTTTATATTCTTCGGGGTAGTTTTCTTCGTTTATATCAACCTCATGTACTTTGCTTTGCTCAAAAACCGAAAGCGCTTGTTCTAAACGCGTTCTGCGTTTTTTGCTTTTTATTGCCTGAATTTGAACGATTATGCTATCGTGTGTAAGGCTTTCAATAAAATATTCTTTTTTGTCGCCAATAACTTGTTTTGTATCATGGTCAATGTATTGCCTAGAAACTTTAATAATCGGTACATCGGGATAGGTTTCCAAAGGATAGCCCAAAAAATAAATGGTAATAATGGGTAATGCATAAACAGCAGCTTGCTCATTAACAACCATAACATTATCTTTATGAGCATATTGATTGCCCAAATACCGGCGAAAACGCATAATATCGGCAGGAAATTTAGCTTTTTGCAGTTCAATGAGTACTACTTGCTCGCTATTATCTTTAAGTTTGATACGTGCTTTAAAATCAATACGATAAACGGTTAGTATCTTTTCTTTAATATCTTTTGAAAACACTTGGGGTTTAAACTCCAAATCAATTACTTCCAGCTCTATAAGTGCTGAAATAATTAATTTGGCAATACGTTTGTCTTCCATTAAATATTTAAAGACTACATCGTATATAGGGTTTGCAACTTTTACCATTAGCAAATATTTATTACAAAGTTACAATATTTATCACTAATGAAGACGCCTTTGTTTATGTTTTTCTAAGCTTAAATCCGCAAATCAAGGTAAAAATATTAGCTTAATGCTCCGAAATGCTTTTCAAAATTTTCCGATAGTTGGAAAATACATTTGCACGAGAAACAAAACCAAGGTATTTCCCCTTATCCAAAACCACAATATTAAAACGCCGCGAATGTTGAATTTTATGGGCAACATCTTCCATTGAATCGTCTAAAGTAACATAAGTTTCAGGTACATGCATTAAATCTCGTACAAAAACTTTATCGTATTCTTCCGGCTTAAACATGATATGACGAATATCATTCAAAGTAACTACACCCAAAAAATTATTATCCTCATCTACAACAGGAAAAATATTACGCTCCGAACGCGAAACGGCATCTACCAAATCACCTAAAGTAGCGTCTTTATCAACCGGAATAAAATTAGTTTCCAAAATATCTTTCACCTTCATCAAAGAAAGGGCATTTTTATCGGCATGATGCGTTAACAGCTCATTTCGTTTTGCCAACTGAATAGAGTAAACATTGTGCGTTTCAAAAGTTCTAACCGTAGCATAGGATATAGCAGCCGTAATCATCAAAGGCATTAATAATGCATAACCTTGAGTTAAATCGGCAATCAGAAACAAACCGGTTAAAGGCGCATGAAGTACTCCGGCAATCATTCCTGCCATACCAACCAATACAAAATTATTGGTGTAAATTTCTCTGATACCGATATATTTTAAAACCGAAGCGTACAATAATCCAATTCCTGAACCCATAAACAAGGTAGGTGCAAAAATACCACCAATACCACCACTGCCAAAAGTTACCGAAGTAGCCACTACTTTTAAAAGCGTAATCACAAGTAAAAGAACAAAGGCTACAATTAACTTATCTTCAAAAGCCTTAAAAAAACTGTTATCAAACAAAAAATCAATTTTGCCGTGAAGAGCCATATTTATAGCTTCATAGCCATCGCCATATAAGGATGGAAAAAACAAAATCAGAGTACCCAAAACCAAGCCGCCAACCAGTAATTTTTTTCGTGTACTCTTAATTTTTTCAAAAAAATCACCTACAGCCATATACACTTCGGTAAAATAAACCGACAGGAAACCGGTTAATACACCCAATAATATATAAAAAGGTAAATCGGCAAATTCAAAACTACCAAAATTTTGTATCGGATAAATAACATTCATCCCCAAAAAAGCATACGATATTAAAGCTCCCGAAGCTGCCGCAATAATTATCGGGATAATTGACATGGTAGTCAAATCAATCATAATTACCTCAAATACAAACACAATAGCAGCAACAGGCGCTTTAAAAATTGCAGCCATTGCTCCTGCCGAAGCTGCCCCGAGAAGTAATATCCGGTGTTTATAAGTAAGGCGCAAAAAACGCCCGAGATTAGCTCCAATGGCTCCGCCTGTTGCTACAGTAGGTCCTTCCAAACCTACCGAACCACCAAAACCAACAGTCAATGCACTGGTAATAATCGAAGAAAACATATTATGCGGTTTCATATTCCCGTGATCTTTTGATATGGCATACAGCACACTGGGAATACCATGTCCGACTTTTTGTTTTAGTATATATCGCATAAACAACACTGCCAGCGATATACCAATAACCGGATATACCAAGTACAAATAGTTAAAGTACTCTTTTGAAATTCCTGTATGAAGTAAATCTCGGATAAAATGAACCAAGTTATAAATGATTACTGCACCAAATCCGGCAGCAATACCCGTTATCAAACTTAGTATCATCAAATAAGTTTGTATCGGCACATTTTTAATACGCCAAACCAGAAATTTCTTTAAAAAAGACTTTCGACTCATGAATTTAAAATTTTAGGCATCATATCAAATAATACCAAGCAGCGAAAGTACAAATTAATCAATTATAATGATTGTTTTAATAAATATTTTTTAACCGACCCCGGTAAGGTATCAAGTAAAACAGCATTTTCAGGATTATTGGAATCGTAAAACAATTGCTCTTCATCATCATCTTGCAAGTTATAAGTTTTATGCGTTTTTGCAATACACTGATACTGTTTACCATCCTTCCCCGTAAACTCAAAAGTCATGGCATAAACCATTTGGTCGTCTATTTTAGTATTGGTAGGTTCCATTTTCAATAATTTTCCTTTAGCAAGCATCCCAACTTTTAATACCCCCACAGTTCTGATAGTATTTCGGGTCCCGAAAAAAAGCATAATAAACCCGATTAAGGGGAAAATCATTACCAACCATCCTACAAAACTGCCAAATTCGCCTTTTCTCAATTCCGGTACCATGGAAACCTCCGGTTTTCTTGCTTTATAATAAACAATTAAATCGTCGCCTTCATCAAAAATTTCACCGGTAGCATAACCTTGTCCCGTAAATTCCCCGTTTGAAGTGGTGTAAGTATAAACAAACTTATATACACTTTCCCCATTAACTTCAGCATTGCTTGTTAAAACTTTTGTAATTTTCCCTTCGGCAGTTACATCATTTTCCGTGGCTTTTTCACCAAAAACAGCTTGAACAGGAAAAAAAGCAAATACAAACACCGAACCTAATACAGCAAAAGAAAGTCCGATAATATTCAAGGTATTTGAAAACCAGATTTTTATTATTGATATTAAAGATACATTTCTTTTTTTTCTGCCGGTAATGTCTCTTTTAAAATCGGGAATGCGTCTAATTTCTTTCATAGCTTACTGTTTTTAGGTAAGTATAAAAATAGTAGGTTTTTCTTAAATAAAAAAATAATAAACTTTGTGCTATCTTTCAGTGAATAAAAATACTATTGCAAACAAGAAGTTGAATATCGAATAACTTGTCCGACTACCGGCGGAAGGATTAACGATTTTAGATTTTTGAAGTTTCATATATACAGGCTGAAAGCCAAATTTATACTAACCCAAGGTGCTGCCCTTGGGCTAAATTAACCAAGGCTTTCAGCCTTAAAAATCATTTTTTCGCTTAATGACATTAAATAAATCATTAACTCAACTATCGCAAGTTCTTATTTCTGCCACTGATCCGCCGGTAGTCGGACAAGTTGCACGAATTACTAACAATTTTGTTGATACTATAATTATTAGCATTGAAATTTTTCTCTTTTCGCCAAAGGTAAAAAAGG
>JALSLF010000120.1 GCA_026988445.1 Bacteroidales bacterium | reverse complement strand
TTGGGAATGCTCGTTTTTCGATACTCACCGTAACTAATGCTACGTTTGCGTGTCTCAAAACTGCGCTACACCAATACTGACGCACATTCTGGCTTTTCGCTACGAACATAGTTGCGGATTTAAGGTACAAAATTAACAGAAAAAATAAAAATGCAATAAAAAATTACGCATACAAGAATATTATTGCAAATAAGTAATTTTTATGTACTTTTATCTTGCAAAAAAATAATTTATGGCCGAAGAAGAATTTAAAATTGAAGTTTGGGGTTTATTTGAATTAACCAAAAAACAAATATTGATTTTTCAGTTGTTTTTTCTGATAAGCTTTATTGGTTTAACCGCTTTTTTGTTTGCGTTTAAATTTCCGGAACATCTTGGAAATGATGCATATAATTTTCATGCAAAATATGCAAAATATTTTAGTTTGGCAGCTACGATACTGATTGTTATCGAAACACAATTTTTATGGTCGCAGTTTACTCAGGCACAACTTAATTTGATAAAAGAACAAAAAGCTGAAATAGAACAACAAAAGGAAGAAATTTTAACCCAAAACGAGCAATTAATTGAACATCGGGAACGGATTTTAGCACATCAGAAAAAAATTGAAGCACAAAATCAAGACATTAAAGCAAGTATTCGTTATGCAAGTACTATTCAAAATGCTTTGTTGCCTTCACCAAATAAATTAAAGCGTTTGCTGGGCGAATATTTTTTATATTACAAACCGCGCGATATTGTTAGCGGTGATTTTTATTGGGTAGATGAGTACAACGAAAAAACAGTAATTGCAGCAGCTGATTGCACAGGACACGGGGTTCCGGGTGCGTTTGTGTCGGCACTGGGAATATCCATGTTGAACGATGTTTTAAACAGAGCTGTTTCCGGTAAAGAGTTTCTAAACCCTTCGGTGATTTTAAATAAACTACACCGGCAAATGAAAGGTTCTATTTCACGCACCGAAAAAAACAGTGATACTTATGACGGTATGGATGTTGCCGTATGTATGATTGACCGAATAAACAATACTTTAGAATATTCAGGAGCATTGCAGCCGGCTTATCTGATAAAAAAAATTAATGAGAACCATACCGAACGATACGAACTAAATATATTAAAACCGGATGTGTACGCAATAAGTATGACCGATTTTAAAGAGCATAGCTACCAAAATACCATAGTAGGTATCCAACCGGGGGATGTACTGTATCTTTTTTCGGATGGATATGCCGACCAGTTTGGCGGAAAAAAACACAAAAAATTTCTATCGGCAAATTTCAGAAAACTATTACTTGCCATTGCCCCACATCCTATGGATAAACAACTTAAAATATTAGAAGATACCATGAGTAAATGGATGGGCGATATTGAACAGATTGACGATATGATGGTAATTGGTATCAGGATATAAAAACAAAGAAAGCAACAAAATAATGACAAAAAAAATATACTCATATAATGTAAACGGTATTCGCGCGGCAATTAATAAAGGTTTAGCGGAATGGATTAAGCAAGAAAACCCGGATATTTTATGTATTCAGGAAACAAAAGCACAACCGGAACAAATTGATTCTAAGCTTTTTGAACAGCTTG
Source organism: Bacteroidales bacterium (assembly GCA_026988445.1). Taxonomy (GTDB): domain Bacteria; phylum Bacteroidota; class Bacteroidia; order Bacteroidales; family NBLH01; genus NBLH01. The sequence goes on along the minus strand of JALSLF010000120.1, from coordinate 2,291 downwards.
GTTACAAATCATATTGGCACAGTGCTCAAAAAAAAGGATATAGTGGAGTAGGAATTTTAACAAAAAAGCAGCCCGACCATGTTGAATACGGAATGGGGATAGAAAAGTACGATAATGAAGGCAGGTTTTTGCGTGCCGATTTTGGTGATATTTCCGTAATTAGTGTTTATCACCCCTCAGGTTCAAGCGGTGATGAGCGACAAGCTTTTAAAATGCAATGGTTATCTGATTTTCAAAATTATATCCGCGAATTAAGAAAAACACGTCCTAAACTAATTATTGCCGGCGATTATAATATTTGTAGGTTATGGATTGATATTCATAATCCTGAAAAACAGCAAAAAACATCCGGATTTTTACCCGAAGAGCGTGAATGGTTTCAATCGTTTATAGATGATGGAATGTTGGATACTTTCCGGCTATTTAATCCCGAGCCGCATAATTACAGTTGGTGGAGCTACCGTGCCGGTGCACGTGGAAAAAACAAGGGTTGGCGCATTGATTATCATATAGTTACAGAAAGTTTAAAAAATCAAGTGAAATCTGCGAATATTCACCCCGATGCAATGCATTCCGATCATTGTCCGGTTAGTGTTGAGGTGAAAATGTAGTAAGTTTAGCTTCTAATTATTCAGTTTACGGAATATTCATATTTTTAGTAAATTAATGCAGACACCAAAGTAAAAATATCGTAACTTTGTTATTGCATCATGCAAGTAAGTTTGAAACCTATACCTATTATGAAATATAAAGTTCACCGTTTGTATGTAAAAGGCAATAATATGCAAGAAAAATTGGAGGAATTTCTTAACATTCTTGAAGGAGAAGTAATTTCAATAGTTCCTAATGTTCGTCCTTCTTTTCAATTAATGGGAGCTACTGCAAAAATTGATTATTTACTAATCGTAGAAAAACTCGATAAAAAGTAATTTGTTTTTTTGAGTGTAGCTTTTCAGAAAATCAAATCGACCTGTAGTGTTTAGCAACAGAATGTGTTTTTTATTTCATTTTTTTTCCTATTTTTGCATCACTACTATTGCTAAGCTGACCTACACTCTTAAAATTTAACTATATGAGGGCTATTAAATTTTTGTGGGTACTTATCGCTTTGGCAATATTTACCACTTCTTGTAAGCATAATTCCGAAAAAATAAAAGTGGGTATTTTATTCAGCTCTTACAAAGCATCGCGCTGGCCGCTGGAAAATAAGTATCTGGAAGAAAAAATCAAAGAACTTGGCGGTGAATTAATTACCAAAATCACCGAAGGTGATGAATTAGAACAAAATGCACAAGCTGATGAATTATTTAAAGAAGGAATAGATGTGTTAATCATCATTCCCGTAAATGCTAATAATGCTGCAGGAATTGTGCGGAAAGCTCATAAAAAAGGAATAAAAGTAATTGCTTATGATATTTTGGTACGTAATACGGATTTAGACTTTTTTGTAACATTTACCGGAGTAAAAGCAGGCGAGTATATGGCTGAATATACCATAAAAAGGATACCGGAAGGAAATTACATCTTGCTTTACGGAGACAGAAGTGATAAAAATGCTCAAGATATACACAAAGGAGTAAGAAATGTATTAAACCCGTATATTGCTGAAGGAAAAATCAATATACTTTTTGAATCATATACAGAACAATGGGCTACCGAAAATGCGGAACATTTGGCGGCAAAAGCCATACAATTTAGTGGAACCAAAGTAGATGCTATTATTGCTACATTTAACAGTATCACCTATGGAGCAGAAGCAGCAGTAAAAAAATATAATTTGCAAGACAGTATTTTAGTGGTTGGGCATGACCCCGACATTCCGGTTTGTAAACAAATTCTTGCCGGTAAAGATGTGCTTGCCGTTCATAAAACAGTAAAAAGCATTGCCTATAAAACTGCGGAAGTTGTTTTTCAGTTGATAAATAATCAAGAGCCGGAACATAATACATTTATTAATAACGGACGAATGGAGGTACCTTCCATTGTTCTTGACCCGGTAGTTATTGATAAAAACAATATACAACAATTCATTTTTGATGAAGGTTTTATAAAAAAAGAAGATGTTTTGAATTACCGCCCTGAATAAACTTTGTTTATTCAGGAAAAGCCTATTACCTTTGCTTTTCTAAAAATAAAACTTATGCTATCAGGACTTTTTAAAGATGCCTCTTGGGGAGCTAAATTACTGGTAAGTATTTTTATAATACTCATTGGTTTAGTCATTTTTTCAGTTCTTGGTTTACTAATTGCCATACCCTTATTTAATATCGATATTTCAAACTTAGAAGCTG
>JALSLF010000119.1 GCA_026988445.1 Bacteroidales bacterium | reverse complement strand
TTTTATGCAATAAATGCACTTTTAGTAAAAAATGAAATCTATGCGCAAACACATTCAGGCATAAGAAATCAGTTTTCTTTACATTTTATAAAAACGATGATTCTTGACAAAAAGCACGGAAGACTATTTAGCGAATTATTTGATTGGCGACAAAAAGGAGATTATGGCAACATGTTTGATTTTGATAAAAAAACGGTTTATGAGTTATTTTCTCCTGTTTATGAATTATTAAACGAAATAAATAAAATATTATAAGCAAATTATAATCAAGCAGTTAAAAACAAAACATTCAATTTAGATAAAACATCTTAGCCCTAAAATCTTAAACCTATGAGAACAAAATATTTTTTCTTATCACTAATTTTTACAGTACTTTTTGCACAAGTTATTTTTGCACAAAAGTTGGTTATTTTACACACCAACGATATGCACTCTAAACTTACCGGCTTTGGTCCCGAATTGGCATATACGCCCATGAGCATTAATGATGATAATACACGCGGTGGTTTTGCGCGCTTAGCTACACTTTTTAATCAAGAAAAACAAAAAAACCCAAACGCTACCCTTATTGTTGATGCCGGCGATTTTTTAATGGGTACAATTTTTCATGCCGATGAACAAAATGAAGGTTTTCAATTACGTTTGATGAAAAAAATGGGCTATGATTTTGTAACGCTCGGCAATCACGAGTTTGATTTTGGACCTGATGCCTTAGCAAAAATAATCAATACAAGTCGCTCAAAGGGAGAAATTCCGCAAATTGTGGCTTCTAACCTTATTTTTAGCCCTGAATCTGATGCAGATAACGGTTTGGAAAAGCTTTTTAAGGAGGAGTCGATTATAAAATACGCAATTACTGAAAAAAACGGTATAAAAATAGGAATTATAGGTATTGTAGGAAAAGATGCTGATGCAGTAGCACCCAACGCCAAGCCCGTACGCTTTGACAATCAAATAAAAACAGTAAAAAAATTGGCAGATGAACTAAAAAACAAACAAAATGTAGATTTACTAATCTGTCTGTCGCACAGTGGATTTTATCCTGATGGAAAGGGAGGCTATGAAGGAGAAGATTTGAAATTGGCTGCCAAGGTTAAAAATTTAGATGTAATAATTAGTGGACACACCCATGTAAAAACGGAAAAAGCAATTACCGTTGATAACACCATTATTGTTCAAACAGGTGCATATGCCAGTAATTTAGGGCGTTTGGAATTAAATATTGAAAACAAGAAAGTAAAAAGTTTCGATTTTCGACTGATCCCTGTTGATGATAAAATCATAGGCGATAATACAGTCAATAATTTAATTAACGACTACAAACAAGTTGTTAGTGCTAAATATTTTAAACCACTCGAACTAAATTATGAAAAGCCTATTGCCGAAACTAATTTTCCTGTAAAAAGAAATTCATTAAAAGACAAATCAGTAGGCACAATGGGACAATTTGTAGCCGATGCCATAAAATACTATGTAGATAAACATTCAGAAAAAGTTGATTTGGCAATTGTTGCGTCCGGTACAATACGCGAAGAAATTCTTCCGGGAAAAATTACCGCACCCGATATTTTCAGAATTTCACCTTTAGGTTCCGGTAAAGATGATGTTCCGGGATATGCTCTTTCTAAAATTTACATAAATGCCAAAGAGGTAAAAAAATTGATGGAAGTAATTGTTATGGCGCAACATCCGGGCGATGACAGTTATATTAATTTCTCGGGAATGAGCATTGATGCCGACAAAGACAAGATGATGCTTCATAAAGTACAAAAGGTGTATTTTAACGGAAAAGAATTAGATGTTTCCAAAGACAATAAAAAGTTGTACAGTATAGCTGCGAGTTCTTATTTATTGCAATTTATCGGGAGAATTAAAAAAATCAGTCACGGTTTAATTAAAATTGTTCCAAAAGATAAAAACGGCAACCCGGTAACAGACATGAGCAAACAAGTTATTGATTTTGACACCAATAAAAATGGGGTTCAGGAAGGCAAAACATGGGTTGCGCTGATTGAATACATCGAAAGTTTTAAAGATACAAACGAAAACGGTTTAACAGAAATTCCCGTAAAATACAAATAGTACTTTTTCAGAGCAGGGCAATTGCTTTTAAAAATGAATTTATTTAAAAATACTTTAGCGATTTATATAATGCCCCATATCCGCCAATAGTCGGACAGCTTGTACAAATTCTCAAATAATTTATTCATTTTTCAATAGCCGTAGGGTTCACCCTACGGTACATATTAAAACTAGGGGAGAAAGGCTTTAGCCATAGATTTATGTTTGGCTAAAGCCTTTCTATTTATGGCAAATTTTCCGTAGATTAAAACCTACGGCTAATGATTCTATTTTTTAGGATGAAACTCTAAAAATCAAGCAAATACCTTTTTGACACATTTCGACAGCCGGCTTGCGACTCATAATTTACGATGTAAATTTTCAAATCGGCTTGCGACTCATATTTTACAAAATAAACATTTTTATCTGCCTGCGATTCATACTTAACAGGGAACCATAAGCCCGGTTTAGTTGCTTGTGATTCATATTTTACGTAGTAAACCTTCAAATCAGCTTGCGATTCGTACTTTACAATATAAACTTTCAAATCGGCTTGCGATTCATAATTTACTTTATAAATTTTTTGAGATTTTGATGCGGTAAAAAATAATAGTAATGCAGAAATGAAAAGTATTTTTTTCATATTTTCCGGTATTCGTTTTAAATAAAACAGTAAAACCGTTAAATTTATTGTTTCAAAACCGAAAACCAAAGCGGAAACCTATGGGTAAATACATTCCGTTAAATGCATACCCGTACATTTTATCTTGAAACCGAGATTTAACAAAACCGGGATTCATTTTATTTAAACTGTAAACAGCCCCCATTCCCATATAAAAATCAAGAAACATATTTTTGGCATAATTGTACTGAATACTCATGTATAAGTCAAAACGAAAGCGATCCGTATTTTGCTCAATATCGATAAGCTCATATTTTAGATATTCCATTCCTTCCTCAGTAGTACTTACCCACTCCCAACGTTTATTATTAATTGTAAAATGAGCATATTCTACACCATAAGTAAAATAAAAAGTCCAAGTTTTTACAGTACTTACTGCAATTTTATGATGCAAACCTGCACCGTAGCCATTTAGTTGTTCGTATTCATCTTCGTAATAATTAGCTTGATATTGGTCGTAATTTATGTCGTTTTTATCGTAATAAAACTGCGGGGAAATCAATAAAACATGTTTCGGATTTTTAAAAATATATTCAAAATCAATACGCATTCCATTATTAATTAAGTATTGAGGAACCAATGCCAATTGAAATTTGTTTTGAGCTATAGCTGTTTGGTCTTGAGCTTTTATACCGGAAAATAGAGTAATATAGATAATTAAAAGTACTATTTTTTTATTGAGCATTGATTTTAATTTACGGTTAATAGACTACTTAACAATTTAAGCTCATCACCTGAATAATCATATTGATATAAACCATTTTCCCCAATAACCAATAAAACTCCTTTATACGGAATTACATCATTAGCTTCAATATTAAAATGATTTAAAAACTTGAGCTTTTGTTTATCGCTTACGTCATATACTTTTAAACCTTTATCGCAAACAAAAAGCAAGCTGTCGTCTATCCCCAATCCTAAAGGATTGAGCATTGAGTAGGTACCTATCAATTTAGGATTACTTATATCGTGTATATCAATAATTTGCAGCTCATTATTAAACTGCCCGCACCAATTATCCTCTGAATGCAAAGTAACATAAGCATAATTGCCTTCAACAACTACGGGGTCGCAACTGTACACATGCTCAAACATGGAAAGTTTTTGTGGCTTTTCAGGATTTGTAATATCATATACCAACATTCCGGTTTGTGTGCCAAT
>JALSLF010000118.1 GCA_026988445.1 Bacteroidales bacterium | reverse complement strand
TTAGAACATACCGAAGAGGATTTTCCGGTAGCAGCACAATATCAAGATGAAATCTTGTCTTTGCCCATGTATCCGGAATTAACAAAACCAATGATGGATTATGTAGCGGATACGATTAAAGCATTTTATAAGAAATAAACAAATTTACAATATTGTTTTTTTTGGTTCTACTACCATTTTAGTGGATAAATACAATTTTAAGCCAAAGCGTAATCAGACAAGCTACTCAATAAACTACAATATACCCTTAAATTCTTAAACAAAGCTTAAAGATAGTAATCTAATAATGAAACGGTTAAAAAGTTTATGAATTATGTAGAAACAAAAGAATTACTAATTCAACGTCGTTTAGTTAAGTATTATTTGTAAAATTTTGTATTGAAACAAATTAATAATTTATTTAGTATCATTAAGCAAAGAAATGATTTTTAAGGCTGAAAGCCTTAGTCAATATAGCCCAAGGGCGACGCCTTGGGTCAAGTACGAAAATAAAATTAGTATTCGCACTGTAAGTGCAATTTAATTTACCCTTTCAGGGTGCTTTTATATAGTGTCTAATCTATTCCCAAGGCCTTGCCATTGGGTTAGTATAAGCTTGGCTTTCAGCCTGTTTTAGTATATAAAAAAATAGAAAACATTAATGTAATAAACATAATAAATTAATGTACAGCACATTATTAGTATCGTTAACGAAACAACATTGATTACTGATTATTGTTGTCAGCCAGTAATATACACAATTTTATGTGCTTTTTTTAATTGAATAGCTTGTCCGACTACTGGCGGATTGTTTATTGAATATTTTTTAGATTTCTCACTAAATTTGCAGTAGTACCGTTTTTTAAACTAAATTGAGCTTTAAAGTTAGGGAATAATCTATGATTATCCCTTACTTTGCATCAAAAAATATCTATGATTATCCCTTACTTTACATATATTTTTGATAAAATTATCCCTTACTTTTTGAGCACAAACCTCATAATTCACAGGTACAGAACTACTTGTATTTTCAAGATATATCATTGAATAGATGAAATCGTGGCAATTACAAAACGCTTGCGTATTTATAAGCTATTTCCCTTTGCAGTATCTATACAAAAGTTTATCGCTTTTTTGATTACCGTATTTTTTTGCACGTTTCCATGCAGCACAAGCTTGGTTCATTTGGCGTAAATGAAAATGCGCCATTCCTTTTTGATAATAAATTTCAGCATCGCGCGGATAAAGATCTAATGCCATAGAATAATCTTTTACGGCATAGTTATAGGTATGAGTTTGCATATAAGCATTGGCGCGTAGTTTAAAGTATTCGGTCTTTTCAGGATACTTTTCAATTAACTTGCCATAGGTTCGAATGGCGGTAAGATAATCATTTGCGGCATAAGCAATTTGAGCGTATCGCCGTAAAGCTATTTCATCATCAGGATAATATTGTAAATATTTTTGAATATCGGAAATGGCTTTATCCGGTTCATTTATAGAAGAATATACAAGTGAACGGTTAAAATATATTTCTAAATCCAAACTGTCCTTTTTTAAAGCTGCATTGTAATTATTAATTGCTTTTGTATATTTTTTTAAATGATATTCTATATCGGCTTTTGCTTTTAAGTAGCGAATATTATCGTCTGCGGCAAGGGCTTTTTCCAAATAATCTAAAGCATCTTTGTAGTTATTTTGCGAAGCAGCTATTTGAGCTTTCATATAAAGCACTTCGGGCTGTGCATCGTATTTTATGATGTAATTATTAAGCTGAGTTTCAGCTTGCTGAAAGTTTCCTTCTTTAAATAATCTTTTTGCTTCAATTAAGGCTTTTTCTTTTCGCGAATAGTTGTTTTGCTCCCACAAATTTTGCCAAGATTGACTATCGGCAATGTTTCCGAATTCGGGAAAAGAAACAATTTCATCGGCGGAAATTTTATTTTTTTGTTTTAAATATTTTGATAAATATTCGATGGATTTTTGAGTGTTTTTTGTGCCGGCATAGGCGCGTGCCATAAGCAAATTTATATCGGGAAATTGTTTTACCGAAAGCTTTTGTAAGTATCCGGCTACAGACTGATAATTGTTTAATTGCAGATTGATTTTTGCTGATAGATATAATGCGGCTTTGTCGGAAGGATGTGCCGATAAATATTTCTGAATTTCAAAGCCGGATTGTTGGTAGTTTTTATTTTGATATTGAATTTTAGCCAATATATATTCGTTTTTTTGAGCCTTCACAGACAAAAAAAACATACTAAGTATTAAGCTGATTAACAAATATTTGTAATTTTTATCCATGAATTTAATTTTTTCTAATTTTACCGTTACTACTCAGAAACTTGAAATAATTGTAACTAATTAATATTTAATATGTTTTGTCATGATTTTGGTGCTTCGCAAACCAAAATCTCGCCAAAACAAGCCGATTTTTTAACTTTTTGTCCCCATGCTAAAGCATGAGGCTATTGATAATCAACCAAACAAACCTACTGATTAATAACATTTTATTAAATCAAGGTGTTTTTTGTATTTTTATTTTGCTCGGTCTTTATCATCAGGCGGAGCTACAAAAATAATTTGTGCTTGCACGCTTTTTTGCGGCAGGGATTGCAGCGGGTAGCCCGCAAACTAAAAAACTTTACAAAACTTTCCGGAAAAGAGCGACCAACGGAAGCTCCTTTTACGGAATTAGTTTTGTAGTTTTTTAGTTGAGGACTACAAGCGAAAAGCCCGTAGCCGCCCAAATATTTTAAAGAACTATTCACCCTTGGGTTTTGCTTCTTCGGAAAATACATGAATAAAGCCGGTAAAATTCCGTACTTCTACCCCCGAAACACGATACTCCCAAACATCGCAAACATAATAATATACACCACTAGACACTTTTTTTCCGGTGGTCATATCGCGCCCGTCCCAATTTATTTCGGGATCGTTTGTTTGATATACCAACACACTCCAACGATTATATATTTTAATGTCAATTTTTTCAACTAAGAAATTCGATATGGGTTTGAATACATCATTGATTCCATCATCATTTGGCGAAAAGGTATTGGGTAGCGAATAATAATCGCAATTATCGGCACATACCTTATTCGTAGGGGCGCTTTCGTTTTGAAACGAATCAACTGCTGTTACTACGTAACAGGCAGAAAGCGGACCTTCGGGATAATGCCAAAATGTGGTATCGTTTACGTTTTCGATGGTGGTAAGTAATTCCATTGGGGCATCACTGGTTTTTGCATAATATATGTTGTATTTTATAACATCATCGGCACAGGAATTATTCGGATTTGTCCATACCAGCTCATTACGCAAACTGTCGCAATTATTTACCACCGTTAATTCCGGTGCACAAGCCGGAACCGTATCAACCGGAACAGCACATGCTTCTTGCGAATAATTTATTAAAGGATGCGGTATGGTATCTAAACCATAAGATCCAATTGTTTTTACTTTATAGCAATATGTTGAACCGTTGCTCAGCCCGCGGTCGATAAACTTTGGATCGTTTACCGTAGTTAAAGAGTCAAACTGCCCTGTATTTTGATTTTTTTTGTAAATTACGTATTGGGAATTTTCCCAAGGTACATTTGTTTGAATTTCCAACTCGATTTCATTATCGCGCCCGTGTAGCACTAAAAATGGTGTAGATGCTTTTTCGGGGATACCAATAATATTCCAAGTATCATTTCCACTGTCGTAATTGTACAAACCCATTTTATAGATACGGGGTTTTTCAAGTGTATTGTACATAGTATCGATATACGAGGTATTGTCTATACCATATATATAAACGGGGTCGGTAAAGGCTGTTCCCCATAAATCGTCAGAGCGGTAAATGTTGTATCTATACGGACCGGGGTTTGCAACTGAATCAAAATCAAAAGGTTTTAACCATTTTAAATGTATTGCTCCGTTTGTT
>JALSLF010000117.1 GCA_026988445.1 Bacteroidales bacterium | reverse complement strand
TTATCCGAAGGTGATTTTGATTTACAGGTACATCTTGAAACAAGAGTTGAAGAAACCGGAGAGCAGAAGCCTGTAACCATGTATTCAGCTAAAGCTGAAAAAGGAAAGGTTTTGGCTTATAAAGGGGATTTAGCAAAGGGAACAAAAATCTATGATTTATCGTGGGCATGGAATAGCGCTGTGGCATGCTTTCCTGAAACACAAAAGAAAAAGTTTACAGGAAATCATATTCTTTTTGTTACTGAAATTCCCAGATATTCTATTATGGATATTGAATTAATACCTGATGACCCAAATGCAAATATGAGTTTATATGCTTATTCGGTAGGAATTAATTCTAATGCTTATGTGCCTAATCTGAATTCGTGTGTAAGTTGCGAAGTTGATCATAAATGGGATTATAAAAAACGCGGCAAAACACAAGACCACCGCCGTTATGTTAGTTTAAATGCAATAAATAATCCTTATAAAGTGGTAATAGGCGTTACCGGTGCCGATGGCTTGGATAAAGGAACATTTGTATTAAAAATTAATACAAAAGCCAGATAAAGCTTTAATCCGGCTTTATTGCTTCTTTATTTTGTTTTTGATTATTAAATACAGGAATAGTAAAAGCCATATTTACAAAAAGACCCTGACTTATGGATTGAAAAATCCCGTTAGGGTCTTGATTTAAAATATTATAAAATCCTTGTCTAAATAAAATACCAATTTGCATGCTGCTTTTAGCAATTTTAACCGTATATGATAAGCCAAAGGAAATACCGTAATCAAATTTTTTATAAGCAGTTTGTAGTGAGTCGTAGTTTATAAGGACTGAATCGATATTTCCTATTCTTTTATAATTATTATTAAACGAATATCCGATATACGGTCCGAATTTAATAAATAAGCCGTGTTCTTTTTTTTTGGAAAATTTCAGGTAGCTTAAAAGTTCAAATTCTGCAAAATCCATTAAAAACTCAGCTCTTCCGCCTTCCGGTGTTTTTTCAATCCAGCCTTTTTGCATATATAACAAAGATGCTTGAACCCCCGCTTTTTGATTATTTAGATATTGAAAAACCAAACCACCGTTATATAAAGGCATGAATTCAATGGTGAAATCTTTTTTTAAATTTTCTTGAAAAAAATATTGACCGTAGCCGTATCCGCCTTTAAAGCCTATTTCTACTTGTGCCGATGCAGGAATAATTGCACAGGTATAAAAAAATATTGAAAGTACAATTTTATAAAATAATTTGTTCATGCTGCAAATCTATAAAAATAATAATAAACTTACTGCCATAAGAGCCATTCCTGAAATTAGTCCGTAAATAGCCAGATGATGTTCACCAAACTCCTCTGCTGCCGGTAATAATTCATCTAATGATATAAAAACCATAATACCGGCTACAAATGCAAAGAGTAAACCAAAAACAATATTGTTTAAAAAGGGCATCAATAATAGAAAACCTATTAAAGCTCCAAGTGGTTCAGCCAGTCCTGAGAGGAATGATAAAATAAATGCCTTTTTTCTACTGCCAAGTGCATAAAATAAGGGTATTGAAACAGCAATACCTTCGGGTATATTATGTATTGCAATGGCTACTGAAATAGATATACCAAGTGCAGGATCTTGCAAAGCAGCAATAAAAGTTGCCAATCCTTCAGGAAAATTATGAATTGCAATGGCAATTGCCGACATAATTCCCATTTTTTTCAAACGTTCTGTTTTTAAATGAAAATCTCCTTTTTCAATTTCACTTATGGATTCAAGTGTTCTAATTTCATGAGGATTTTCCATGGAAGGTACTAAACGGTCAATGAGCATAATTACAATAATCCCTACAAAAAAGGCAGTAGCAGAGTAAAAACTTCCTATTTGATTTCCCATTTCTTCAATAAGTATGCTTCTTGATTTTGAAAGAATCTCAACAAAAGAAACATAAATCATAACTCCGGCAGAAAAGCCTAAGCTTACGGTTAATAATTTAGTATTCGTTCTTTTGGCAAAGAAAGCCAAGGCACTTCCTATACCGGTTGATAAACCGGCAAAAAGTGTTAATAAGAAAGCAATTAATACATTGTTCTCAAACATAATTTAGAAAAATTTTAGGACAGGTAAAGTTCTGTAAAAAAAATGGAGCATCAAAATTTGATACTCCTGTTTACACGAACTTGTTTTAAAAAGGTTTCAGTGCTCATTGCACATTAAACGTTTAAAAATCCAGCTCTTTTTTTATATTTTCCAACCAATTATTTATACGTTCTTCGGTTAGTTCTTCTTGGGTATCTTCATCTAATGGTAAACCCATAAAATTATTATTGATAATTGCTTTTGAATGATTAAACTCATAATTGCTTTTATCAACCGTGCCTACAAGTTTGCCTCCTTTTTCAATAATTTTTTGCCCGAGTTCACCCATAGCATCCACAAAGTAGTCTGCATAAAGAATATGATTTCCCAAACCAAAAAGTGCTACTGTTTTGTTTGTAAAGTTAGCATTGTCTAATTTAGGTAAGAAAAAGTCCCAACCTACTTTTTTATACTGTGTATCCCAATTTTCGCGTCCAACAGTTGAAATACCCAAAATAAGTTTATCATAAGGTTTAAAAGTATCAATATCAGTGTTTTCATCCACTAAAATTAAATCAACTTTATCTTTTCCTATTTTTTCTGCAATAATTTTTGCAATTTTTTCAGTACTTCCTTTTGCCGGAGCGTAAAATAGTCCTATTTTATTCATCAGATACTTTTTTATAGAATTTAATTTACATTGAGAATTGTAAAAATCTATTTGTAATTGGTTTAATTTTTGATAGATTTTCAGGGTTGCTAAATTAGTATAAATTCATTTACCAAAAAAAAGTTTAAACATATTCAACAACATCTAAATTAATTTTTTATTATGTATCGAAGCTGAATTGTGTGATTATTTGCTTTGTAGTCATAATCTGGGCAGGAGGCTTTTTTAAGTGTTTATTGCAAAGTAATATGCTGATTTTGGTAAAATAAAATGTTAAACATTCCGTTTTATTAGGCATTATTCTTTATATCGGGAATTTAACGGAAAGAAGAAATTTAATTTTAATATTATTGATTTATAAAAATTTCTTTTATTTTTGTTTTATAAAGTTTACATTTGTGTTTTGTCGCAGATGTAAAATTTGCAATTAAAATTTGCTGACTTAGATTTTTCCAACGTATGAGACAAACAACTAAGAGATCGTTAAAACTTACTTATGACCTGTTTAGCAGGGTTAAAACCGGTGATTTTGAGTATATTTATCGTGGTGCTTTTACCCAAAATTTGACACGAAAAATCTTGTCGTTAGCAGAAAGTAATTTGCAACGTTTTGTAGATAAAAGTTCTTTGCAAAACCGGATATATTTTATCATGGTTGAAGGTTTACAAAATGTTACGCGCCATCAGGAGCCTACAAGCGAAAGTAAATCTGAGCACGCCGGAATTTTTGCTATTCAAAAGGTTGAAAACCGCTATATTATAACAACAGGAAATACCATTGTTAATACAAAAGTAGATTCTTTAAAACAGCGGCTTGAAAAAGTAAATAATTTAGACAGAGAGGAGCTAAAAAAACTACATAGAGAAATTCTTAGTACCGGTGAATTATCTGATAAAGGCGGTGCCGGCTTAGGCTTAATAGAAATGGCACGGCGCTCAGGGAATCGTTTGACTTTTGACTTTGAATATATTGATTTATATTGGTCTTATTTTTATTTGCAAACTGAAATACCTAGCCGGACTTATACGCGCGATGCTGCGGAAGAGCTGGAAGAGAGTAATGCCATGCGTGATATTAAGCATCTCAATCATATTTTGGATAAAAAAGATATTTTACTGAATTTTAACGGAAGTTTTAATCAAAATAATATTTTAAGCCTTTTATCTATAATAAAAGGTCAAATGCGTGTGAACAAATCTGCCAAAAAGGTTTACTATATAATGGTAGAGATGTTGCAGAATATTAGTAAACATGGTAATTTTCATGAAGAAAATACGGATGGAAATCCGGGTATTTTTTATTTAGGGCAAACTGAAGATGAGTATGTTTTAACATCAGGGAACTATATTCCTACTGAATATGTTGCTGATGTAAAAGAGCGTTTGGATATTATTAATGATATGGATAATAACGAACTGAATGAGTATTTTAATAAAATTTTACTGGATCAAAATGTTATTGACCCTAAAAAAACAGGATTGGGATTTGTTGATATGCGTTTGAAATCCAGCCGGAAAATAGCTTATGATTTTAAAGAAATAGATGATAAATATTCATTTTTTACATTACAAACTAGTGTTCAAATAAATTAAAAATATTTTACTGAATGGAAGCATTGATAATTAAAGCGACAGAAGATACACCGGAAATTATTTTTGATCCGGAGAATGAGGTTTTTGAGATTTCCAATGTATCTCTTCCTGAAAATGCAATTGAATTTTATGCACCAGTACTTGACTGGTTGAAGAAATATATGAAAAACCCGCTGCCTAAAACAGTATTTAATTTTAATATTGAGTATCTTAACACTGCCTCGTCAAAGCAAATTTTTGAGCTTATCTTTTTAATTGACAAAATTAATGAGCATAGCGATGTATTAATACGCTGGCATTATGATGTGATTGATGAAGATATGAAATCATTAGGTGTTCGTTTTACGCATTTGGTAAAGGTGAAATTTGAGTTGGTGGAGTATGAAAAGGACGAGGAGGAAGAAGAGGATGATTATGATTTTAATTAACTTTTGAATATATTTTTTGTTTTCAGCCGGAATAATTTCCGGCTTTTCTTTTTTTAAATTCTGATACCGATAACCAAAACATCATCAATTTGGCGATTATAGCCTTTCCATTGGTCAAATTTTTCTTCGATGAAAGCTTTTTGAACATCAACCGGTTGGGCAGCAACGCTTGCAAGCATCTTTTTAAATCGGTTAAGCATAAATTTTCTGCCTCTTTTCCCTCCAAACTGGTCGGGATAACCATCAGAGAAAAGGTAACACATATCGCCTTTTTGCAGCTGTAAACTGTGATTTGTAAACTGAGCCTTTTCATTGTAATATATTCCAATAGGCATATCATCTCCTTTGATGTCAAATTTTTGCGGCTCACCGTTTATACTTGTACGAACAACAAAAAGAGGATTGTTTGCACCTGCGAATTGTACTTCGTAATTTTCTCTATCTATAATACAAAGTGCTATATCCATTCCGTCTTTTGCTTCGCCTTCTTTACCTGTTTGTCTGAGTGAAAGCTTAACACTATCACGCAGTTCTGTTAGTATTTCTCCTGCATTCATTTCATGTTCCGAAATACGTCCTGAAATTTCGTTTAAGAAAGTAATGCCCAACATGCTCATAAAGCCACCGGGTACACCATGACCTGTACAGTCTGCTGCTGCAATTAATATTTTGTTTCCTCTTTGTGTAGCCCAATAAAAATCGCCGCTAACAATATCTTTGGGACGGAACATGATAAAATATTCGGGTAATAATTTTTGTAAAAAATCATCAGGTGGTAAAACTGCCGTTTGAATTTTTTTAGCATAATATATACTGTCGGTAATTTTTTCTTTCTGGCGGGCAATTTCTTCTTCTGCCAGTTTTATTTTGGTTACATCCGCATCAATGGCTATGAATTTTCTGAGTTCACCTTTTTCGTCAAAAATTGGAGTCATACTGGTTTGAATCCAAAGTTCACTTCCTGATTTTGTATAAGTTTTAGATGTATAGGTGATTGATTTTTTGAAAGCTATTGCTTCGGCAATTTCATCAATAATGTTTGGATTTAAACTG
This sequence comes from Bacteroidales bacterium, assembly GCA_026988445.1. Classification (GTDB taxonomy): domain Bacteria; phylum Bacteroidota; class Bacteroidia; order Bacteroidales; family NBLH01; genus NBLH01. The sequence goes on along the minus strand of JALSLF010000117.1, from coordinate 17,060 downwards.
GTAAGAAATAAATTGGTGCCGTACTCTTGTGCAAATTCATCAAAAGTAACGCCCAATAAACGTGTAAAACCATCGTTTACCCATTCAATTTCACCATTAGAATCGGCAATAACCACCGAGTTATCGGTTTTGCTGGCAACAAGTGAAAGCTTTTCTAATTCTACATTTTTTGCTTCCAATTCTACAGCTTGTTCCATAATCATTTGGTTCTGCCTTAGAATTTCGTTTTCTGCTTCTTTTATTTTTGTAATGTCCGAATCAATGAGTACTAGTTTTGTTACTTCACCACTTGCATCTAAAATTGGCGAAAGTGTAGTTTGTGCCCATTTTTCTTCATTGTTTTTGGTGGTAATAAACGACTCGTAAATTACCGGAGTTTTTTCATTGATGCATTTACGAAACAGGTTTTCAATATCAGGATGATTGCTTGCTTGCAATAGGTTGTTCATTTTTAATTCAATCAACATTTGCAGCGTATAGCCATACATTTTTGTAAACCCTATATTTATCCATTCAAAATCACCGTTTGTTTCCAAAATAACTACAGCTGTAGATGTTTCACTTGCAACAATAGATAGTTTTTCCAATTCTTTATTAATTGCTTCCAGTTCAGCAGCCTGTTGCTCAATTTCTTTTTTCTGTGCTGCCAGTAATTGATTATCGCGTCTTTTTATACGGTAACCTCTTAAAATAAATACGGTCAGTATAAGGATAATGACTAATAATACTACAAAAATGAGCAGTACATTTTGTTGAAATTTTATTTTTATGGTCTGTTTTCTAATTTCGGCATTCTGCGAAGAAATAAGTCTTTTTTGTTCGTCAATTTCCGATTGGCGACCTTTAATTTCTTTTTCTAAATCGTCTAAAACAGCTAATTGCTTTTTTATTTTTTCTTCTTGTTTCCTGATGGCAAGTTCTTTTTCATGCAAAATCTCTGTTTTCTTTTCTAATTCCTGTCTTGCAATTTTTGCATCAGATTCAAGCTTTTTCAGTTCATATAACTGTTTATTAATTTCTTCTTTTTGAGCTACAATTTGGTCGTTTTGATTAAATAGAATTTCTTTTTGCCGATTAATTTCTTTTTCTTTTTCTTCAAGTTCTTTTTGTTTGGCAGCAATGGATGCTTGTAGTCGTCTAACTTTTTGTTTTTCTTTTTTTAAACTTTTTTCCGATTCATTAAATAAGGCTTTTGTGCTTATATTAATTCCTCCTAAACGTGAAATTTCCGGTATTACTTTTATGTTTGCTTCTTTTAAATTATCTCCGTTGATTTCAAAAGTTAGTTTACCACTACGTGTAATAAAGTTTATCATTACATCTTTTTTTACCTTATAATTTTCTGATATCAAAGCCGTATTAAAACCTAATAGCTTTCGTTTTACACTGTTAAACTTACTGTTTTGTTCCGGTGGTAAATATAAAAGATGTGTTTCTGTGATATCCGATACACTTTTAAAATTTATTACGTCGATTAAAATAATATTGTCATATCCGCCTTTGGTTACTTCTCTAAGGGTATTTAAGAATGAGGTACTGCCATTTAAAACACCTATTTTGATAACTTCAATTTCATCGTCATTTTCCCAACGAAGATATATGGGCAGGTCATAAAGAAGTTTTGCGCGCTGTTTATCTAACGATGTTTGCGCATTAATACTAATTGTATTAGTGAATACGGCAATAGATGTAAGTAATATATAAAATGTTGTTTTAAAACTCATTTGTATGTGTTTTTATCGTATAACGATAAAGCTAATGTCTTAATTTATAATAAAATACTGAAAAATGCTAAATTACAATTTATTTAATAATAGACAAATTTTAAATAAACTATTTATTAATGACTTATAAAATTTACAATAATAATACCAAAATGTATTTTTTTCTATAAAGATGGTTTTGTGTAATGTTAAATAGCAAGCATTATACCATTTTTAATTTTGTGCGAATTTTTAAATGTATCCAAATATAAAATCATGATGGTTTAATAAGTAATTCATGTGGTTTAAAATCATGTTATTATGCAGTTTTATTTGGAGTATCTAGTGCTGTAATTAGTTGTTGTTCAAAAGAGTTGTTTTGTTTTTGTATGGGTGTTGGTTCTTTGCAATCTTTATTTTCTCGCTTATTTATTCATTCAATCATTTATTTTTCAAAGAGGAAACGTTCAAATGTCCTTTCGGACGATTTGAAGTCTTGCACATTTATTCACTCATTTACTCATTCATTCAATCATTTGTCTATTCAAAGAGAAAACATTCAAATGTCCTTTTGAACGATTTGAAGTTTTGCTCATTTGTATTCAGTCATTTCCTGCCAAAGTTTATCAAACTCTTTTCTGAAACGTTTTACTAATTTTTTTTCAGTGGTAATGATAAAGTTTTCTTGATTGTAGATTTCAGCGCTTCGTGTCCAGTTGTAACTGCCGGTAAGTAATGTTTTATTATCTCTAATTGCAAATTTATGATGCATGTGATGACGAGTCATATCTATTTTGATATCTATGCCTAGTTTTGACATTTGATAAATATCTGAACCTTTATCCAATGCTTTATCATTGTCGGTAATTATTTTTATCATTACTCCACGTTTGTGTGCATCTAAAATACTGTTGGTTATTTGATTGTCACTTATCGTGAAAACACAAATTAACAGTGATTGTTTTGCTTTACGGATAAAATTGCATATTTTTTCGGAGCATTCATTTTTGGGTGAAAAGCATACTTGTGACTCTTTCGATTCTGTAACTCTGTAACGATTAATTAGGTTTTGAATATCCTCTAACCAGTCAATTAAAAAGATATCAGCTTCATCATCCTGCTTAAATAGGTAAAACGATTTTTTACTTAAAAAATTTAAATCTTCCGTTTTTAATTTATTATTACTGAGTATATTTTTAAATTTCTTTTTGGTTTCTTTGTCAAGAATACGTTTCTGATAGCTTTCTTCAATTAACTTTAATGCTTCATCCATTTTATTGTCTATTTTAAGCCTGTGTATTACAAAATTCATTAATTTTGCTAAAAATAGTAACAAATTATTGAAATAACAAGATATGCAAGATATATACGAAGTGTTTTCAGGTTCATCGGTTGATGCTAATTTTATAAAAGCTTATTTGGAAGATAACGAAATAGGGGTAATTATTGATAACCGTCATCAGAGTAGTATTGCGGCAGGCTGGATTGACCCTGAGTCAAGCAAAGGAGTAACTGTTTTTGTGTCGGCAGAGAATTTCGAAAAAGCAGAAAAATTGGTACAAGAATATTTAATGAGTAGAGAAACTTAATTTTTCTGTTTGTATTATGACTTATCAAGATTTTATTTCTTCTATAAAAAATAATTGTACAGGAAAATCTTACCCAAAAGAACTAAAAGCTTTGTGTTTAGATAAAAATAATCGCTGGGACGAAGCGCATGAGCTTATTCAGTGGCTTCCCGGTACCGGCTTTGCTTTGATTCATGCTTATCTACACCGTAAGGAAGGCGATTTGTGGAATGCTAATTATTGGTATTCACGTGCTGGGGCTAAAATGCCAAATATTTCTCTTGAAGAGGAATGGGAAAGCCTTGCCCGAAAATTTTGTGGTTAGTATTTTTTATCTTTTACTCCACTTTTCAATTAACTTTGCTTGTTGTTTTTTTCTTATTTTTATTTTGTCTAAATAAAAATAATGTCGTAATATTACCACAAAAATAAGAAGATGAATTATAAATATACGAATGAACTGATTAAGGAAAGCAGTCCGTATCTTTTACAACATGCACATAATCCGGTAAACTGGGTGGCTTGGAGTAATAAAGTAATTGAAAAAGCTCAAAAAGAGAATAAACTTATCTTAATCAGCATAGGGTATTCTGCTTGTCATTGGTGCCATGTAATGGAGCATGAGAGTTTTGAAAATGAGCAAATTGCAAATTACATGAATGAGTATTTTATTTGTGTAAAAGTAGATAGAGAAGAACGTCCTGATATTGATGATATTTATATGACTGCTGTACAGCTTTTAACAGGGCGCGGCGGCTGGCCTCTAAATTGTTTTGCATTGCCTAACGGAGAAGCATTTTGGGGTGGTACTTATTTTAAACCGGAACAATGGTTGCTTTTGCTTAAAAATGTTGTGCAAACCTATAAACAGCAAAAAGACAGTGTTTTAAGTAATGCTTTAGAAATCCGTAAAGGAATTGAAAAAATGGAACAAAGCAGTACCGGTGCTGCAAATTTACAAGTGGACCTTATCAGGCAAAGTATTGATAATTGGAAATCTTATTTTGATTGGACATACGGAGGTTTAAATCAGGCACCTAAATTCCCAATGCCGAACAATTACAAAACACTTTTGCAAATTGCTCAAAAAAATAAATATCCTGAATTAATTGATTTTGTAATTCTTACATTAAATAAAATGCTTAGTGGAGGATTATACGACCAGTTGGAAGGTGGTTTTGCACGTTATTCAACAGATGTTTATTGGTTAGTGCCGCATTTTGAAAAAATGCTCTACGATAACGCTCAATTGGTGAGTTTATACTCCGAAGCTTATAAATTTAGCAAAGAGGATGCTTATAAGCGTATTGTGTATGAAACACTCAGGTTTATTGAAAATAATTTTTCCGGTACCAAAGGCAATTTTTATTCTTCGTATGATGCTGACAGTGAGGGAAAGGAAGGGGCTTATTATGTGTGGACAATTAAGGAAATTGGAGATATATTAGCAGATGATGCCGATGATTTTATCGCGTATTACCGCATGACTGAAAAAGGTAATTTTGAAGGGAAAAATATTTTGCATACCAAAGGTATTGATGAGCCTGAAAAAATCAACCTGTTAAAGAAGAAAGTTCTTGAAGTACGCAAAAAACGTGAACTGCCGGGCTTGGACGACAAGAGCTTAACAGCATGGAATGCCTTGATGTGTTCTGCTTATATTGATGCTTACCGTGCATTTGGCGAAAATAAATTTTACGAAAAAGCTTTGTTGAGTATTGATTTTTTAATCAAAATACAATTGAAGGATGAATATCGTTTATATAGAAATTATAAAAAGGGAAAGTCAAGTATTCCTGCTTTTTTGGATGATTATGCTTTATTAATTGAAGCCTTGATTAAGTTTTATCAAATTAGTTTTGATGAGCAATATTTGTTTTTAGCTCAAAATCTTACGGAATTTACTTTAAAACATTTTTTTGATAGAGAAAAGAGTTTGTTTTTCTTCACTCCTGACTATCAGGATGATATTATTATTAGGAAAAAAGAATTAGACGACAATGTAATTCCTTCATCCAATTCGATAATGGCTAAAAATTTATTTTTACTTGCTAAATATTTTGTCAAAAATGATTACTTAGAACTTTCGGAGCTGATGCTGCGTAAAGTGCAGGATAAAATTTTGAAAAATCCAATGTATCATTCCAATTGGTTGAGTTTGTACGATTGGCATACCGGAGATTTTAATGAAATTGTTGTGAGTGGCGAAAAATCGGATGATGTTTTACGTGAATTACAAAAAAACTATTTAGCTAATTGTATTTTTGCAAAAGCCGGTGAGCAAAGTAAAATTCCTTTATGCCATAATCGATTTAGTAAAGAATTAAAAATTTACTTGTGTAGAAATAATACTTGTGGACTACCGGTAAGTAAAATTGATGATTTGAAAATGTAAGTTAATTCTGAAGTCATCTGATGAATCGTTTTCAAAAAGTAATTAGTTTAATTATTATGCGAAATATTTAATTGGCAATTCATCTGATGACTTCAGAATGAGTGCGAGCACCTATTTTGAAAGCTCCTTATATGCAGCTCCTATATTTTCAATAATATCTCCGGCAATTAGTGCGTGCATTCCTTTTTGTTTTGCGGCTATATCGCCGGCTAAACCGTGTAAATATACACCCAACAGCGCTGCTTGTTCCGGCAAATAGCCCTGTGCCAGTAATGAAGTAATGATACCCGTAAGCACATCGCCACTACCGGCTGTTCCCATACCCGGGTTTCCCGTTGAATTAAAATAGCATCGTCCGTCAGGAAAAGCAATAGATGTGTGTGCTCCTTTTAGTACAACAATAACTTTTTGTTCTTTTGCAAGAGTTATTTGTTGTTGATATTGTTCAAAATAGCTTGTTGTTTCACCTATCAGTCGCCTAAATTCGCCCGGATGGGGTGTTAAAATACTATTTTCAGGAATTAAATCGTATAAAAAACGGTTTTTTGCAAGAAGATTTAAAGCATCGGCATCTAAAACTACGGGCTTTTGTGCATTATTCAATATTCCGATTAATGAATTAAGTGTTGCTTTTTTTTGTCCGATGCCGGGCCCGATACCTATTGCTTGATATAAATTTTGTTCATCGGATTTACAAAAGCGAGTGCCCGATTCGTCAATACATACCATAGCTTCGGGAACGGCGGTTTGCATTATTTCGTAACCGGATACAGGGAAATGAGTAGTTAATAAACCAACTCCCGTGCGTAAACATGCTTTGGCTGCTAGTATTGCAGCACCCATTTTTCCATAACTTCCTGCAATAAGCAATGCATGCCCGAAAGTTCCTTTATGCTCAAATTTATTACGTTTTTTGAGCATTGGTTTTAGCATTTTACGAGTAATGTAATAATTGTTACACGGCAGTTCTTCTAAATATTTTTTGTTTAAGCCAATGGATAAACATTCCCAATTTCCTACATGATGCTCTGAATCGGGGAAAAAGAAAGATAAAAAAGGTAGCTCCAAGCTTAATGTATAATTTGCTTTAACAACATTTTTGTAAGTACCGTCATCAGCTTTAGTAAGTGATGAATTATTTTCGCTAAAAAATCCGGAAGGAATATCAATGGATACAATTTCAGCCCCCGAATTGTTGATATGAGAAATTATATCTGAATAAAAACCTTCAATTTCGCGCGATAATCCCGAGCCAAACAGGGCATCAATTATTAAATCATCTTTCTCGATAAGGGGCAATTTTGATTTATTGTCGATTATATTAATTTTAGCTTTATTCTGCTCAATCAGTCGTTGATAATTTATTTGTGCATCGGGCGAAAGTTTTGTGCTTTTCAAATATATCGATACTTTATATTTTTTATCTGCAAGCATTCGGGCAATAGCCAAACCATCGCCTCCGTTGTTGCCGGGACCTGCAAATACTTTTACATTAGCTTTGTTGCAAAATAATTCAGTAATCCGTTTTGTGCATGTTTTTGCAGCACGTTCCATTAAATTAATTGATAAAATAGGTTCATTTTTAATGGTGTAAGCATCTAATTTTTTTACTTGTTCTGCATTTAGAATTTTCATAATCGCAGCTTTTAGGTTTTTACAAATTTAAGTAAATCGATTTAAATATCATAAAATGTTTTGTATGTCATTTTGACTGCGTAGTCTGTTAAATTGACACGATACAGTTTCGTGTTTTATAAAATTTATGCTTTTTAGACTCAAAACAGGGTATAAAATATAAACGGCAAAAAAATTGATAAACCGGTTTTTAAAATATGTAAAAATTAGAAGATATGAGTAAATTTAAAGATATAATAAATTCAGATACAGTTACTTTAGTAGATTTTTCGGCAGAATGGTGTGCACCTTGTAAGGCACTTGCTCCTATACTTAAACAAGTTAAAGATAGTTTGGGCGATAAGGTGCGAATTATTAAAATAGATGTAGATAAAAATCCGGTGATTGCACAGAATTTGCAAATTACGGGTGTTCCTACAATTATTATTTATAAAAACGGAGCACAAAAATTCAGGCAGTCGGGAGTGGTTCCTGCCGGACAGTTAATACAGATTTTAAATCAATATATTTAAGGTATAAAGCAAAGCCTTTGTTGATATAAAGCTTTGCTTTATTCTGTTTTTCCGGATAGCTGTTTTTTCCAGATATACACATCTTGCCATTTTTCAGGTCTGTATTCAATCATCCATTTAAAGTTTTTGTATTTTCGCTCAGCATCACTTAAATCGGAAGGTGGATACATGATACCTGTCGGGTTTACATAAAATATTAAATCTTCCATTTCATTATTTACAAAATGAATAGCCATATTGGTACAAGTGATTTTATTTATACCAAGCAATATATTTTTATCAATGGTATAATATATGGTACCCCCATCTTCCAAAACATCAAGTAAATAAATTTCATTATCGCGCAAATGTGCTATCATTTTTTTGCCTTTAATCTGATTAAAACTACCGGTACCTACTTGTGCTGCAATTAAAGCATTATTTTGCATTATTATTTGATTCACTTTATTGCTGTCGGTTTGTACTTCAATATAATCGGCTGTCATTTGATTACTTCCCGACCAAAAAACCGGTTCATAATATAATTTTATGGTTGAATCAAGAAAAGTATATACCAGCGAATCACATTTTGCCTGAAAATCTTTTCTGAAAATTTTAACTTTATGATAGGACTTAATTAAGCGAAAATTTGTTGTATCGGTTTTAGTTATTAAGGTATCAATTATTGAATGAATAGTATCTGCATGCAAAAACAAGGAATCTTTTTCCTGAATACTGATAAATAATGCACTGTCGGTAATTACTGAACTCTCAGTTTTTTCATAATATTTCCCAAGGTTCCCTTTTAGGCGTATGTTTTGAACCGAATCGGCAATTGTAACATTGTGGTAGGCAATTCCTAATCCTGTATTTCGGTTGTAAAAAATAGAATCGCCTTTCAATGTTTTTTTACCATCAACAAGCAAAGGGTTTTTCGTGAGCTTCCCCATATCGGTAATGTGATTGTACCAGCCAAATTCACTATACATCCAGCTTGTGGTATCTTTAGATATAATATGGGTTGGTCCTAATAAATAAGAGATTTTTTCAACCGTTTGATGTTTTAAGGTGTCGGAATAGATTGTGTATTTAGGATTTTGAACAATTACAGAGTCTTTAAAGTATAGTTCATCTAAATCGGCATAATAATAACCATATTTGCTAATCAAAGTATCTTGACCGTTAAGTGTTTTTCCTCCATCAAAATAATAACCGAAATTTTCATCCATTTTATAATCAAGGTTTTCGGTATATAAAGTCATACTGTCTTTTATCATTACTACATTATACCTTACTTCTGCCAGCTTTTTCTGTCCTGAATAATGTAAGGAATCGCTATATAAGTAAACAGTATCTAAAGCATCTTCGGTAGGTGCAATTATTTTAATATTATTAATGGCAACAAATGAATTGTTATTTCCGTCAAAGTAGGCACTGTCGCAATACATATAGGCAGAATCGTGTTTCAAAACAACATTTCCTCTTAAAAACTGTATTCCGGGCATGGTTTCTTCGTTTACATTTACCGAGTCGGAATGTACAATGGTAATCATTTTTACTTTTTGTTCTTTATGCTTATCCTGAGCAGCAATTTGTATGGAAATAGTCAGAATAGATAATAAAACAATGTATTTTGAAACAAATTTTATCATTAATTGAAAATTTATTCTTTAATCAATTCATTAATAATTTCGTCAACGGTAATTCCTTCTGCTTCTGCTTTGTAGTTTCTAATAATCCTATGGCGAAGAATTGGAGCAGCAATAGCCTGAACATCTTCAATGTCGGGGGAGTATTTCCCGTTTAATACAGCATGAGTTTTTGCTCCAAGTACTAAATATTGCGAAGCTCTGGGTCCCGCACCCCAATTTAAATATTTATTGGTAATTTCATGTGCATATTTGGTTTCGGGGCGAGTTTTTGATGCTAATTTTACTGCATATTCTACTACATTGTTATTAATAGGCACTTTTTGTATTAGTTTTTGGAAAAACAGTATTTCATCATTGGAAACAACTTGTTGCAGGTTAATATTCATACCTGATGTAGTGTTGTTTACAATGGTAATTTCATCTTCAAAATCAGGATAATCCAGCAAAATATTGAACATAAAACGGTCTAATTGAGCTTCGGGTAACGGATAGGTACCTTCTTGTTCAATAGGGTTTTGCGTAGCAAGAACAAAAAAAGGTTTTCCCAGTTCATAACGCTTACCGGCTACTGTAACCGCTTTTTCTTGCATTGCTTCGAGTAGGGCAGCTTGAGTTTTTGGCGGTGTACGATTTATTTCGTCTGCTAAAACAATATTGGCAAATAAAGGACCTTTGATAAATTCAAAGTGTCGTTCTTCGTTTAATATTTCTGAGCCTGTAATATCCGAAGGCATTAAATCGGGGGTGAATTGAATACGGTTATATTCTAATCCGAGTGCTTTGGCAATGGTGTTCACTAATAATGTTTTTGCTAATCCGGGTACTCCTATTAAAAGACAGTGCCCGTTGCTAAATAATGAAATAAGTACTTCTTGGGTTATTTTTTCTTGTCCGTATATTGCTTTGCCTATTTCAGCCATTAAGTCCTCGTTTGCTTTCCTAAGTGCTTTAACAGCTTCTACATCATTTTTAAAGTTCATATTTAATTTGATTTTTGATAAAAGACAAAAGTAAAAAAGTTTATATAAAATTATGTTTTTATATAAACTTCTTTTGATAAATGGTATTTGTTAATTATGCTAAAACGCAAACAAAATTCAGTCGTTTATTATTTTTAATGATAAATAATAATAGAATAATGCCCGGCTTTATATCCTTCTTCAAATTCATCGGCAGTAATTTGCATCAAGTAATCACCTTTTTCTTGAGGCTCTTCATTTACCAGCGAGAAATAATCTTCGCCTTTTCCACTACGTATAAATTGCCAGTCGTCATTCACATACTTGTAAAGATGAACATTTATTTTTTTTATACGGTAATCGCCAATAACTACAATTCCATATTTCCAACCTTTGTATAAAGTCCTGTAAGTAACTTTTTTATCAAAAATCAGGTCGTATTCAATCCGTACAATTTCTACATTCATGGTATCTTCAATATATTGAATAACCGGCAAGGCATCGCCCATTATCGGCATCATTGAAGTCGCTTTTTTATTGTCCGAAAAATCAAATGACTTTGTGGAGCTTGCACTTTTAGCGGGAGTACGTGTTTCTGCTTGTGCTATAACAAATTTGTTAATAGACAGAAATGCAATAGTAATTAAAATAAAAATAGAACGTTTTTTCATAATTGTATATTTATAATTTCTCTGTAAGTTACGTATAATTCTAAAAATTTAAAAATTTAAGCTTATTCTTAAAATATATGTTTACTAACAGATGTTTTTATATCGACACATTGATTGATTGTTTAAGTTGTTGCTTAATAGCTGTATATGTTTAGATTACATATAGTTTACAGATAAGGGGGGATTTTAAATCCACAATTTCATTAATCAAATAATAATTTTTTTTCATCAAAAGATATAATTCAATAATAAAAAAAAAAATACTGCGTTTTATAGCAAAACAACTGATAAAAATTAGCCTATGAAACAATTTTACTCTATTTTATTTTCTTTGGATAATACAAACAAAGAACAAAATTTCGTAATGGACTTGAACGAGATTTCAGATTTGCAGAGTCAAGAAAATCGGCTGACAAACAAACTGTTAAGTCATGTAGTTTTTCAACCAAAACAAAAAGTAGTGAATGAACTTTTTGAAATGATTCGTTCCGGGATAATTTAATATTTGCAAGTCCGGTTAGGAAAAAAGCTTTACATCATCAGTGGTGTAAAGCTTTTTTTATTTTTTAGAATTGATTCAATTGGTCAAATACACTTAGATTGAGCGCTTATTGAAGTAGATAATCGCTCAGTTCAGCTAATAATCAAAAGGAGAACGGTATAAAGGTGTTGCCGGCGAAAAACCCGAATAAAAAGGATTATATCCGTAAGGATTATTCATATTTGTACCTGAAACGCGTATGCCAATTGATAAGGATTTATTTATTTTATATTGGGCATCTACATTTATATAATATTCACCTTTTCTTGTAGTTGTTGAATTAAAAGGATTTTGATTCATCCCGTATAAAATTTCACCACTAATTCTTAATTTTTCATTTGCTTGGTAACTAATGCGGTTCATTAAATATGCACGTGTTTGGTTTATTGATTTTTCATTGCCTGAATTAAATAAGCTAGTGTTCATTATGAGTAATCCGGTAGTAAATTGCCATTTTGGCGAAAAATTGTAGTTCAACTGAGGAGCTGTATAAACGTCTAAAAAAGAGCCGTAAGTACCTGTTGTAAAACTTGTGCCCATATTCAAATTATAGGACCATTTTGAAAAGTCTTTCGACTTTATTTCTTTTACCGGCTTATAATCTGCATCCTTACCGGATTGATTTTGCATAAAAGTACCCGGGTCATAGTTGTCATCACTTTGGGCAAATGCAAAATTTAAAGGAATTAATAAAATCAATAATAAAAATATTTTAAAATTGTTCATGGCTAAATCTGTTAAGTTTGATTACAAATATAAAAAAACCTTTGGTTTTAATTTAAAATTATTGATAAACTAAAGTTAAAAATGTTTAAAATAGAATTTTATGCACAATTGTTTATTTTAAAAGCCTTATTTTGTGTAAAGTATAATTTTAAAAATGTAAATTTATATAATTATTTGGCTAATAATTTATTACACCATTTTTGTAAGCTGTTAATATGTTGATAATTTTCTTAAGGTATTTGCGTTTTATAAATTGAAAAAAAGAAAAAGTTTTTTACTTTTAGCCTGTGTAATAATTAATTAAATTAACATGAACCCCCTATTGAATCAAAATCTATTTATGTTAAGAACAATACACGCAAAAAAACCTGATTCGGAAAAACTTGTTGTAGTTAATGAGTTTGAAGGTTTCTCGAGTATTGTTGAAAACGAAATGGCTGTTAAAATTTTCAGTTTAAAAGACGAATCTAAAAAAGAACGTGTGCGCTATGCACGTGATTTGCTAATTAGCCTTATTGGCAAAGAAGAGTTTTTGCGTTTGAAAACGATGTACAATAAAAATGCAGGGCAATTTAATAAAATGCTTTTGCAATCGGTACTCAACCAAACCGAAATCACTTTGTTTAAGCTCATCGCAAAAGGCTTTAAGCATGTTGAAATAGCAGAACTTCTTGAATGGTCGGTAGATAAGGTGCGTTATCATAAAAACAGCATTTACCGTAAAATGAATTTTAATCATCGGGAAGATTTGTTAGCATATGCAAATAAAAATCGTTTAATTTAACAGCCTTTAAAAAATAATTGCGCCGGACAAATATCGAATCGGCGCAATTTTTTTCAATTTTGCATGGTAATTCCTTTTACTTATGTCAAAAAGATTATTTATAGCGGCTGATATTCCTGTATCAAAGAATATAATTGAGTTAAGCCAAAAATTAAAGCAAAAACTCAATAATGAAGGTATTAAATGGGTTCCTTTGCAGAATTTTCATCTTACTTTAAAGTTTTTAGGTGATACGGACGAAGTTTTTATACCTGGTATTATCAATGCACTACAGCAATCAGTTTCCGGGATTAAGCCTTTTGACATAAATATTAAAGGCATGGGTAAATTTTCTTCTTTCGGACATACAAAAGTTATTTGGTTAGGAGTGGATGATAAAACCAATAGCTTATCTGATATTGCCACCCAAGTAAATAAAAATCTTATTGACTTGGGTTTTGCTTTTGAAAAACGTAGTTTTAAAGCACATTTAACCCTTGCGCGTGTAAAATATATTCGTAATGAAAATTTTTTATCCGATTTAATACAAAACTATGCACATACTCAATTTCAAAACCATAAAGTAAAAGAAATCATTCTCTACCAAAGTATTTTAAAACCTTCCGGGCCTATTTATAAGCCTATCTCTACTATTTCTTTGTAAATTCTTCTTTTGCTTAAATGTTTAAGGGCAAAACTAATATAAATTAGCTGAAATAATTTTGATATTTAGCAATTCAATAGCTAAATTTGCTTATAAATTGTAAATTATCTATTGTGTAAATTTACAAATTAATAGTTTTACCTGATTTTATTTATTTTACGCATCAATTATGAATTCAAACTATCAAATAGACGAATTAGATAAAAAAATATTAGCACTGATTTCAAAAAATGCACGGATACCTTACTTGGAAGTTGCTCGCGCTTGTAATGTATCTGGTGCAGCAGTTCATCAACGCATTCAGCGGATGTTTGATCATGGCATTATATCCGGTTCGGAATTTATCATTAATTACCGTAAAGTAGGTTATTCAACTTGTGCATTTATGGGTGTCTTTCTTGAAAAAGCATCTTATTTTAAAAGTGTGATGATTGAATTGGAGAAAATTCCTGAAATTGTTGAATGTCATTATACTACCGGTAATTATTCTATTTTTGTTAAAATTATCACCCGGGATACCGATCACTTAAAAGAGATAATTGCCGATAAAATACAGGAAATAAAAGGCATTTCACGGACAGAATCATTTATATCATTGGAAGAAAGGATAAAGAGACAACTGCCTATGTCTTAGCTATATGAATTAAAATATGAGTGTAAAACTTTGACTTTTTGTCTAAATTTCATTAACTTTACAATATACTATACTATTTTTATTATGTTTCTAGCTCGTCATGTTCACATACATAACTTGATAATTTTGAGTATTGTTCTCCTTTTGTTCAGCAATGAAGCTATAAGTCAATCAGAAGATAGTTTGTATAATTTATCTTTCGAAGACCTTATTAAAATTCCTATTGTTGCAGCGGGAAAACAAGAGCAGACTATTGCTGAAATTCCGGCAAGTGCCGTGGTAATTACCCGAAAAGAAATAGAACATTGGGGCTATCGCGATTTAAGAACCATATTAAATAACATACCCGGTTATTACGCCATGAGCAACTTAGGAATTGATATATATGGGGTTAGAGGATATGCAAAAGGCAAAGGCAATAACTTCATTATTATGGTAAATGGTACAAAGATAATGGATGAAAATATCTTGAAGTATTATCAAATACCGGTTGAAAGTATTGAAAAAATTGAAGTCATTCGTGGACCTATGGCGGTTATGTATGGGAATAATGCTTTTTTTGGAGTAATAAATATAATTACCGAAAAAGAAGATTATCAAAAAGATTACAATAATAATGTCAATTTTTCTTACGGAACATGGAATACCTTAAACTCAGCAATTAAGCTCTCTGCTCAGCAAAAAGAACTGCGTTTAAATCTTGACCTTGTATATATGCAATCCGATGGCTTAGATGTGCCTTTGGCTCCTATGATGAAACGTCCTGAAAAAATGGATGACCCACTATTTGGTGGACCCAATAACGATGGTTTGAACCTGCCGGAATATGCCAGAAGAACGAAAAACTTTTTAAATAAGAATGATTTTTTCATGAATTTCACCGGTGGATACCGGGGTTTTACCTTTAATATATTTTATAATGAAGCTAAAAATAAACACTATTATTATTATCCTTCAATAGATAATGGCTCCGAGTTTATTAACCGGAATATGACCACCCAATTAGCCTATGAACATTCATTTTCAGATAAATATAAATTTAATGTAAAAGCCAGATATTCGCGATATTATCGTCATTATGATTATCATTTATTATTTGAAGGATTTTCAGGTTATGACATATATAATATTGCCGAATTTGAAAGCGAAGCTAATTTTTTCTGGAAACCCGTTAAATCTTTGGATATTACCTTAGGTGTTCAATACGAAAACATGTTTGAAAATTTAAACGAAGGAGATGTACCGAGTGCCGGTGCCCAAAATATGTATTTTCAAATATTAAAAACAGGAGATCAAGCAATTGTAGGTTCCGGTTTTACACAGTTTAGCTATAAACCTTTTGATAAATTAGATATTTTGGCAGGTGTTCGATTTTAGAAAGCTTATGGTTACGGTGTAGATTTGGAGTTTGATAAAGGTTTGCAAGTGCCTGACTCATTGAAAGAACATTACAAGGGATATTATCCATCGCAGGATATTATTACTTTACCAAGAGCAGCTGTAATTTATAGTTTCAACAATCATAATATACTTAAACTTTTATACGGTCAAGCTCAAAAAAGACCGGGTGTTTCAGTTATTGCCGACGATGTAAGCGATATAGCAAGAGCTGAAAAAAATACATACAGTGAAGCTGAGTTTATTGAAACTTATGAAATAAATTATTTTTCTTTTATTTCCCGAAAATTTAGTTTTAATCTTAGTTTGTATCTAAATAATCTAAAAAACCTCTTGGTTGAACGTAATGAAATTGTGGATGATATTTTACGGGCATGGTGGACAAATACCGGATACATGAGAACTAAGGGGCTTGAATTAAGCATTAAGTCTATTTTACTTGAAGACTTTGTGATTAATTTTAGTGGTACATATCAATATTCAAAAGATATTTCTTTTAATACCAATGGGTCTTATTCTCCTGAACTTCTACTGAATATGAAACTCCATTATAATTTAAACGATCAATATATTCTTTCATTAATAGGATATTATACTGCTAGTATGAAAGCCTATTTTGATACTAAACCTATTTTTGATGACAACGGAAATCCGACCGGTAAATATATAGGTAGAACCTCTGATGACGTTCCGGCTTATACTACTTTTGATTTTAATTTTCGTTGGCAAGCTGAATATTTAAAAAACTTTTACCTTAATGCGAATATTACCAATTTATTCGATACCCAAATTTTATATCCCACATTTCCTCGAAATAATGCATGGGCAGATAAGGGTACTTTGGGCTATGGAAGGCAATTTTATTTCACCTTGGGATATAAGTTTTAAAAGAATAATCAAGTGATCAATAATCTAATTACCCAATCCGCTGGTAGTCAGATAAGTTACACTAATCAACCAATTCACAAATTAGTCTGCCGGTTTTTTATTTATTCTATATGCTTGGTTTCAATAATCATTGCAACCGCCGATTTGCTTTTTGTTTTTGCTGTGAATGAAATAGAAGAATTTTGAAAGTTCACTTCATTCGTTCTAACTAATTTATCCGCCAAAACATTTTTTACACGTGAAATAAAATCGCCGGATGTGCGTTCAATATCCCTGTAAACTTGTTGTATGTTAATAGGTTCTATTGAATAAACAATAACCAGATAATCGGTTCCTACTGTGTTGTCCATCTCTATATAGTGTTGTTCATCA